>JADKAQ010000016.1 GCA_016719105.1 Gemmatimonadota bacterium
GGGATCGAGCCCAGCGCCGCCGATCTGAGTCGCGGTCAGGCTGATGGAGTAGGCTCCGACGGTGAGGTTGGAATTGCTGAGATAGCTGCAGCTGGTGCCGGTGTAGGACTCGCTACCGACCATGACGTACGCTGGTTGGGGAACATTGGTGAAAGTGAGCGACGCCGTGGTGCCGTTGGCAGCGGTACAGCCGTAGGTGAGGACGCGGCCGTTGGCGTCGAGGAGCGAGATGTTGACGCGGCCGGGGCCGGTGAGTGCGACCGGCAGGGAGAGGGAGACCGTGAGGTTGCTGGCCCCGCTCAGGCCGAGCTGGAAGTAGTCGCGGTCGCCGGCGGCGCTGAGGGCGGCCGTGAGCGTCTGGCCGCTCGCGAGCGGCGTGGCGGTGGCGATGGTGTTGTTGGGTTCGAAGATGGGATCGAGCCCAGCGCCGCCGATCTGAGTCGCGGTCAGGCTGATGGAGTAGGCGCCGACGGTGAGGTTGGAATTGCTGAGATAGCTGCAGCTGGTGCCGGTGTAGGACTCGCTGCCGACCATGACGTACGCGGTCTGGGGAACATTGGTGAAGGTGAGCGACGCCGTGGTGCCGTTGGCGGCGGTACAGCCGTAGGTGAGGACGCGGCCGTTGGCGTCGAGGAGCGAGATGTTGACGCGGCCGGGGCCGGTGAGTGCGACCGGCAGGGAGAGGGAGACCGTGAGGTTGCTGGCCCCGCCCAGGCCGAGCTGGAAGTAGTCGCGGTCGCCGACGGCGCTGAGGGCGGCCGTGAGCGTCTGGCCGCTCGCGAGCGGCGTGGCGGTGGCGATGGTGTTGTTCGGCTCGAAGATGGGGTCGAGCCCGGTGCCGCCGATCTGGGTCGCGGTCAGGCTGATGGAGTAGGCGCCGACGGTGAGGCTGGAGTTGCTGAGATAGTTGCAGCTGGTACCGGTGTAGGACTCGCTGCCGACCATGACGTACGCGGTCTGGGGAACATTGGTGAAGGTGAGCGACGCCGTGGTGCCGTTGGCGGCGGTACAGCCGTAGGTGAGGACGCGGCCGTTGGCGTCGAGGAGCGAGATGTTGACGCGGCCGGGGCCGGTGAGTGCGACCGGTAGGGAGAGGGAGACCGTGAGGTTGCTGGCCCCGCCCAGGCCGAGCTGGAAGTAGTCGCGGTCGCCGACGGCGCTGAGGGCGGCCGTGAGCGTCTGGCCGCTCGCGAGCGGCGTGGCGGTGGCGATGGTGTTGTTGGGTTCGAAGATGGGATCGAGCCCGGCGCCGCCGATCTGGGTCGCGGTCAGGCTGATGGAGTAGGCGCCGACGGTGAGGCTGGAGTTGCTGAGATAGTTGCAGCTGGTACCGGTGTAGGTCTCGCTGCCAACCATGACGTACGCGGTCTGGGGAACATTGGTGAAGGTGAGCGACGCCGTGGTGCCGTTGGCGGCGGTACAGCCGTAGGTGAGGACGCGGCCGCTGGCGTCGAGGAGCGAGATGTTGACGCGGCCGGTGCCGGTGAGTGCGACCGGCAGGGTGAGGGAGACCGTGAGGTTGCTGGCCCCGCCCAGGCCGAGCTGGAAGTAGTCGCGGTCGCCGGCGGCGCTGAGGGCGGCCGTGAGCGTCTGGCCGCTCGCGAGCGGCGTGGCGGTGGCGACGGTGTTGTTGGGTTCGCACTCCGTTCCGGCCGCACAGGAGTTAACGACGCCCAACTGCGCGCTGCCGGAAATGCCATCGACGGTCGCCGTGATCGAGGCCTGACCGGCCGCAAGTCCCAGGACAACTCCGCTCGAACTGACCGAGGCGACCGACGGGCTACTGCTCCGCCACGTAACCGTACGACCGCTCATCGCACTCCCGATGGCGTCGCGCGCTGTCGCCGTCAGCGTCGCTGAGGCTCCGACTGCGAGCGAGAGCGACGTCGGGGCTACCGTCACGGAAGAAGTGGTCGACGTCAGCTGCACGTTTCTCACGTTGCTGGTGCTCGCCACAACCTGCACCGGACTCTCCGTCTTGTTCGGGAATCCGGTGCGCCGCACCAGGAGCGTGTACGTCCCTGCGGAGATCGCATTGAATCGGTACTCGCCTGCCTGACGAGTTGGCGTGGCCGTTGCCACCGTTGTGTCGGTGGCGATGGGCGTCCCGCTCACCACCCCCGCTCCGAGCCGCAGCTCGACGATCGCACCGCCGACGGGTACGGCGCTCGAGTTTGTGACGGATCCGCCGAGGTTGCCGGCCTGCTGTACCGGCTGCAAGCGGATCGTGCCAACGCTGTTCGTGGCGATCTTGACATCGACGTTAGGCACGCTCGCCGACGTGACCCCTGCCGCTCGCGCTGTCAGGGTGTAGATGCCGGTCGGGACGCCCGTGATGCGGAAGGTGCCGTCCGTAAGCGACTTGCCGATGGCGATGATGGATGCACCCTGCGCGAGCTCGATGTCGGCCCCCGCAAGCGGCGCAGAGGTGGCGGCGTTCACGATGGTGCCGGCGACATCCCCCGTGGGACGAACCGCCGAGGCAACGAAGGAGAGGATCGTCCCAGGGACCGACAGCGTTGTGGCCGATACTGACTGGTTGCCCACGCTTCCACCGAGGGTCCACGTGGCACGCGCACGGCCGTCGACGCCGGTCGGTACCGACGCAGGTGCGACCGTACCGCCCCCGGTCGCCACCGTGAAGCTGATCGGAATGCCAGCGACGCCCGCGTTGTTCTGATCCAACACCCGCGCGACGAGTGATCGAGGGAGCGCCGAGTTGGGGGGACCCGACTGGTTGTTGCCGTCGTCGATGACAAGCCGCAATTGCTGGGTCACGAGCGGTCCGCTGCCATTGCACTGCGGCCACTTCGTCTGGAAGAACGGATCGGCGGGACGATAGGTCCACTGGGCGAGCGCCCAGGAGAAGATCTGCACGTTGAACTGCAGTCCGACGTCGATCGCACTGCTGCATTCGTCCTTGTACGAGTTGTTCGAGATGGTGCGGCTCGCGCGAATGAACGGTTCCGCCCACACCTTGGGCCCAAGCACCTCATACAGGATGAGCTCGGCCTCGACCTTGGCGCCCAATTTGGCCGATGCGGCGAGGGTGGCGTTCGCCGTGAGCGAGGGCGAGAAGGCGGCCGTTGCGTTGCTGAGCGAGGCCCAGTTCCCGCGCAGGTATCGCGCGCCGGCCTTGATAGTGGCCTGGCTCGTGAAACCGGCGTTGACTCCGACTGCGCCGGAGACGTCGGCATCCATTGTCAGCACGTAGTTCAGCTTCACGCGACCAGCGACGGGCCAGGTGCCGATGAACGCGACGAACGGCTTGCTCAAGGTGAACAGCTGCTTCTCGAACGCGAAGAGCGGGTAGGAGCGGTTCATCGTGAGGGCGAGCGTGGCGTCGAAGTTCGCAACGCCAGAGGCCACCACTTCGAGCGAATCCAGCTTCCAGTTCTTCAACTCGGCGCCGAAGGCGAGGCGCGGAGAGAACTTCAACCGCCCGTCCTTGATCAACAGACCGTTCTGCGAGTCGCCCCAGAGCACCACGTTGTCGAACTCGAGCTGACCGTCGGTGGCATTGTAGACCACTCCGGGGACAGCGGACTGCAGGGCCGTCGCGCCCCATCGAATGCCGCTGACACCAGTCGAGATGTTCGAGTTGGCGAGGTCGAGGGTGACGGCGTCCGAGAATCGCCCCGATTGAACGGCGTCCGTGAGCGATGCCTCCGCCGTCTGCACGGTGAGCGTGCTCCCGGATCGCGTGGCCGAAACGACCTTTCGCAGGTAGCCGCCAGCTTCGGTGCCGGCGAGCACCGCTCCGGGCGCTGGCGTCGGCTCGTTGGCGGCGACCTGAAAGACGTACGTTCCTGCTGCCCTCTGACCGCTATCGCTGACGAGCTTGGATTTGGTCGAGTCGAAGACGACCGGGGTCGGCACCAACGGTACGGTCGGCGTCGACGCGCTGGAGAGGCCGGTTGCCGAAGCCGTCAACGAAAAGGTGGGCGCCGCGCCGTTGACGATGATGTTGGAAAACGTCGCCAGACCGTTGACCGGGGTCACCGTCGTCGTGCCGGCCAGGGTGACGCCGGAGACGCCCGGCGCCGGCGCGAGTGTCACCGCCGTCGTCGCGCTCGTGATGACCGCACCGCTTGCATCCTGGAGTTGTACCTCGAAGCTCGGCGCGACCACCTGTCCGGCCACGATGCGGTCGGGGACGGCGCTGAAAACGAGCTTGGTGGCGGTCGGCGCTGGAGGTGGTGGAGGGGGCGGGGGGGGAGGGGCGGGGGGATTGGTCACGCCGCCGGTGGCGCCACCCTTGTCACCACCGCCACCGCACGCCGAAAGAACAGAAAGGGCGACCGCCAGGGCGAAAGTCGCAGAAACTCGCAGGGATTGTGATCGGCACATCGTCGCAGCTCCAACGGCTATCCGGACGGCTCTCCCGTCCGAGATTTCGTGGCGAACGATGCATTCAGCGGCGTCAGCCGTGCGTCACATCCCAGAGGCGCGAGACGGGTTGTCGCTCACCTGCCACACGCTGGCCACTGTCTGCCCCCCTCGTTACCGTAGCCGCTGAGGCCGTCCGCGTTGGACGGCGAGACCCACTCAGCAGGCACCCTCGTGGCCAAGCGATCCACCCGCTCCAAGAAGACCGACACCTCCGCCAACCTCGGCTTCGAAGCCAAGCTCTGGGCCGCCGCCGACGCCCTGCGCAACAACATGGACGCGGCCGAATACAAGCACGTCGTCCTGGGGCTCATCTTCCTCAAGTACATCTCCGACGCCTTCGAGGCGAAGCACGCGGAGCTGGCGGCGCAGGCGGCCGACGGGGCCAATCCGGAAGATCCCGACGAGTACCGCGCCCACAACATCTTCTGGGTCCCCCCCGAGGCACGCTGGCAGTACCTCAAGTCGATGGCGCCACAGCCGACGATCGGGAAGCTGATCGACGATGCCATGGACGCCATCGAGCGCGACAATCCGTCGCTCAAGGGGGTGCTCAACAAGGAGTACGGGCGTCCGGGGCTCGACAAGCAGCGGCTCGGGCAGATCATCAACCTCGTCAGCGACATCGCGCTCGGCAGCGCGGCCGACAAGGCGAAAGACACGCTGGGGCGCGTCTACGAGTACTTCCTGGCGCGCTTCGCATCCGCCGAGGGGAAGAGCGGCGGGCAGTTCTACACGCCGTCGAGCGTGGTGCGCGTATTGGTGGAGATGCTCGCCCCGTACAAGGGGCGCGTGTACGACCCGTGCTGCGGCTCGGGCGGGATGTTCGTGCAGAGCGAGAAGTTCATCGAGCAGCATCAGGGTACGCTCGGCGACATCTCCATCTACGGGCAGGAGTCCAACTACACGACGTGGCGCTTGGCGAAGATGAACCTCGCCATCCGCGGGATCGACGCGCAGATCGGCCACGGCGACACCTTCCACAACGACCGGCATCCCGACCTCAAGGCCGACTACGTCATCGCCAACCCGCCGTTCAACGACAGCGATTGGCGTGGTGAACTGCTGAAGGACGACAAGCGCTGGGTGTACGGCGTGCCGCCGGCGGGGAACGCGAACTTCGCGTGGGTGCAGCACTTCATCCATCACTTGGCGCCGAGCGGCGTGGCGGGATTCGTGCTGGCCAACGGCTCGATGTCGTCGAACCAGTCGGGGGAGGGGGAGATCCGCAAGGCGATCGTGGAGGCGGATCTCGTTGATTGCATGGTGGCGTTACCGGGGCAGCTCTTTTACTCGACGCAGATTCCGGTTTGTCTCTGGTTCATGGCGCGGAGCAAGAAGAACGGGCGGTTTCGCGATCGACGGGGAGAGACGCTGTTCATCGATGCGCGCAAGATGGGGGCGCTGGTCGATCGCACGCATCGTGAGTTAAGCGGGGAGGACCTAACGAGGATCGCCGGGACGTATCATGCCTGGCGGGGCGATCCGGGCGGTGGCGCGTATGCGGACGTGGCGGGGTTCTGCAAGAGCGCGACGCGCGACGAGATGCGGAAGCACGGGCATGTGCTGACGCCGGGTCGGTATGTGGGGGCGGAGGTGGTGGAGGAGGATGGAGTGGCGTTCGAGGAGAAGATGAAGGAGTTGGTGGCGACGTTGCGCGAGCAGATGAACGAGGGGGCGCGGTTGGATGCGGAGATTGTGTCAGCGATTGTGAGGCTCGGCTATGGGCACTGAAGAAGTGCCTTTCTCGCAACTTCTGTCGCATGTCGTTGACAACAGGGGACGGACATGCCCCACATCGGATTCGGGTATTCCGTTGATCGCAACGAACTGCATCGACAACGCGCGCCTGTATCCCTCGTATGAGAAGGTGCGCTTCGTTTCTCAAGAGACGTACGACAGTTGGTTTCGAGGTCACCCGCTGCCGGGTGATATCCTCTTCGTGAACAAAGGCACGCCTGGTCGAGTCGCGTTGGTTCCGGACCCCGTCACTTTCTGCATAGCGCAGGACATGGTCGCGGTCCGTGCCGATCCGGCCCGAGTCTATCCTCGCTACTTGCTGGCCGCGCTTCGATCGGAGGTGGTTCAGGAGCGAATTGGGCAGCTGCATGTCGGTACGATGATTCCACATCTGAAGAAGTCAGATTTCGATCGACTGATGATTCCGATTCCTCCGAGCGATCAGCAGCAGCTCATCGGAGATTCTTACTTCAGTTTCTCCGCGAAGATCGAACTAAACCGCCGCATGAGCGAGACGCTGGAGGCGATGGCGCGGGCGCTCTTCAAGTCGTGGTTCGTGGACTTCGATCCGGTACGGGCGAAGGCGGAGGGACGGGAGACGGGGTTGCCGGAGGAGATTGCGGGGCTGTTTCCGAATGAGTTTGAGGAGTCACACCTCGGAGCGATTCCTGTCGGCTGGGCAGTCCGGGCGCTCGACGAAATCGCGGACTTCACTCGGGGGCGGTCCTACAAATCAGCGGAGCTGAATGAATCTGACACCGCGTTGGTGACTCTCAAGTCGTTTGCAAGAGGCGGAGGATATCGCGCCGACGGACTGAAGCCATTCGTTGGCCAGTACAAGCGCACGCAGGTCGTTCAACCTGGTGAGATCCTCATTGCCTGTACCGACGTGACCCAATCGGCAGACGTCATTGGGCGTGCGGCAATGGTTCGGGAGACATCGAGGTTTCGGACACTGGTTGCGTCTCAGGACACGATGATTGTGCGACCGCGAGATCGGATGACGACACGATCATATCTCTATCTTCTGTGCAGAGACGCCGCCTTCGTGTCGCACTCCCTTTCACACACAAGGGGAACCACTGTACTGCACTTGGGGAGTCAGGCGATTCCCAGCTTTCGGTTCTGCGAACCGCCGCGAGCACTCGTTCAGAAGTTCGACGAGATAGCTGGCAATGTCCTATTGCGAGCGCAGGACGCCCAGTACGAATCCGAGATTCTAGCGGGCTTGAGGGAAATGCTGCTGCCAAGACTGATGACCGGTTCTATCGCGATGACACCATTGCAGGTGCCCTAACAACTGAATCATGACTCAAGTTGAAGCACTCGCAGCGCTTCGAGCGCCGGAGCTAGCAGACGCCCTTCACAGATTGGACAACCTGATAGGTCACGGACAGAAGTGCTTTCTGCTCGGCGCCGGCAGCAGCCGATGCGCCGGACTTCCTCTGACCGCAGAACTCACTGAGGAGCTTCTTCAGAGCGCATCACTTGATGAGCCAAGCAAGCAGTTGCTGAATGCCGTGCGCACGCAGTTTGCCGACGCGAGTAACGCTACTTTCGAGGACTTCCTCAGCGAGATCGTTGATCTGCATGCAATCACACAGAGGCGTGATGCCCGTGCGTCCAGCATCAGAACGGTGAATGTCGGAGGCGTGGACTATGACGGTGCTCTCTTGCAGACGGCGATAGACAAGATCAAGCTCGGCATCTCTGCCATCATCGGAGAGAAGCGTACGATTGAGACGCATCGATCCTTCGTTCGCGCTACACACCGGAACACGCGAGATGGGCGATCCACTGGAGTGGTTGACTATCTTGTACTCAACTACGACACGGTGCTTGAGGATGCGCTTGCATTCGAGCGCATTCCCTACGCGGACGGTATCGACGGGGGCGCCTCCGGTTGGTGGAATCCGCTCGTATTTGACCGAGAGGGCCTCGGAGCCCGTGTGCTCAAGCTGCACGGGTCAATTGACTGGGTCGAACAGGGCGAGGATGTGCTGCCTCGCCGCATCGGTTCCTTCGTTCAGGGCGGAGATGCTAGCTCCCGTCGAATCCTCATCTGGCCCGCGTCGACCAAATACCGTGAAACCCAGCTGGATCCGTACGCTCAGATCTTGGCACGAGCGAGAAGCGTTTTGCGCCCGAACTTTGGAGAGCAGCGTGTGCTCACAATCTGTGGCTATAGCTTTGGTGACGCGCACATCAATGTCGAACTCGACAGAGCGCTAGGTGAGTCTGCTGGCAGTCTCACCGTTCTCGTTCTCACGAGCGAGGATCAGCCGACCGGCCTAGTGAAGCAGTGGCTGGACTCGCCAGCTATTCGGGACCGAGTCTTGGTGTACGCGAAGCGAGGATTCTTTCATGGCGGCCGCTCGCTGACGGTAGACACCGATCTCCCATGGTGGCAATTCGAGGTCTTTACACGTCTGCTTGGAGGGGAAAGGTGAACGCGGAGCGCCTGCCAGGGGAACCGATCGCGAATCTTGCCATCGGTAGAATCATTGAAGTGGACGGCTCTCATATCGTCGCTGAACTGGACAGGGGACTGATGGAACTGTCTCGCCTATTCGAAGGTGAGATCTACCCCATCGGTCAATTTGGTTCGATTCTCCGTGTGCACTTCGGTCGTCGCTTGATCTACGCGTTCGTTTCGCGTCTTCGCATGAAGGCCGAATATGACGCCGAACGGGGCCTCAGTACGACATCCAGTGCCGACGAGCGCATTGTAGAGGCGGACCTCTTCGGCGAGGGCGAGTGGACCCGAGAGTCTAACGGCGCACCGCACCTCCGCTTCGAACGAGGCGTTACGACGTACCCGCTTCCACAGCAGCTCGTCTATCTCACTCCGAAGGCGGAGTTGCGAGCGATCTATGGTGCCACAGATGGGAAGGTAGTCATTCGTCTCGGAGAGCACGTTGGCTCCGGCGGAGCACCGTGCTATGCAGAGATGAATGAGCTACTTGGAAAACACACGGCCGTCTTGGGCTCTACGGGAGCGGGAAAGTCCTCGGCAGTAGCCGCCATTATTCACAGCGTGCTTGATAGGGGGCTGGACGCGCCGCATTCGACATGGTGCCCGAGGATCATTGTGCTGGACCCTCATAACGAGTACGGAGCGGCGTTTCCTTCGCACTCACGTCTGTCAACAGATGATGGAAGTCTCTCGCTTCCCTATTGGCTGCTTAGTTTCCAGGAGACAATCGCGCTTGTGGTCGGCAAGACTGAGTTCGTTGCCACGTCTCAGGCGAACATAGTCAAGAAGGCGCTTCTCGAGGCGCGACTCGAGGGTTGCGATGTTCTTGGCCTGAAGAAGGCGGGCATCACGGTCGATTCACCGGTTCCTTACAAGTTGGCAACGCTGCGAAGCTTGATTGAAGCAGAGAAGAACCTCTTGACGGCGAGCAAGCAAGACTCGCACAACGGAATTCTTCAGAAGCTTGAAGTGCTTGCCGCTGACGCGCGCCTGCAGTTCTTGATGGCTGATTGGAACGGAGCAAGCTCGGATCCTTTCCCCGCCGTCATTCAGAACGTTCTCGGCGATGAGAGGCAACCGCGTGTCATTGATCTTTCGGGTGTCCCCAATGAGGTAGCAGGAATCTCAAGTGCTGCTATCGCGCGATCACTGTTCAACCTTAAGGTGTGGCAGACTCCGGAAGAGCGCGCGTGCGATCCTGTGTTGTTCGTTTGTGAGGAGGCGCATCGGTATGTACCCAATAGCGGCGAGGCGCAGTACGAGGCGGCTCAAGACGCGGTTCGACGTATCGCGAAGGAGGGTCGCAAGTACGGCATCGGTCTGCTGCTTGTGTCCCAGCGTCCGAGCGAAGTCGAAGCCACGGTGCTGTCTCAGTGCAATTCATGGTTGGTGCTGCGCATCACTAACGGGACCGACAGAGAGCACGTGAAGTCGATTCTACCTGACTCGCTGAGCGGCCTGACTAGCATGCTGTCGGGACTGCGACGGCAGGAGGCAATCTTCGTCGGCCAAGCGGCGATGCTTCCGTCCCGCATTGTCATTCGCGACTTGTTGCCGAGCCAGCTACCGAGATCCAACGATGTTGACTTTGATCAAGGATGGCAGAATGTCCCGATGACTGCAGCGCAGCTCGAAGATGTCGCGAGACGTTGGCGCTATCAAAGTAGATAAGGCTGGTGCACCTCTGACCTGGTTGTTGGTGACTGATTGTTGACACTTGGTCAGGAGCATCTGGCGTTCGACACATGCCAGACGACACCGACCGAAACCGAACGCTGACGCTCGCCTGCAGCATCGAATCCGTCGGCCCCCTTAGTGCCCGAACTGCGGCGCATTCACAGCATGGACGCTGATATCGTGAGCACGCTCGCCGCCTCCGGCGAATCCGAGATGCTGGAGTTCAAGCGCTCGACCGGGCAACGCACCGACGTGGCCAAGACCGTCTGCGCCATGCTGAACAATCGCGGCGGGAAGGTCCTCATCGGCGTAGAGCCCGATGGGTCGGTGATCGGGCAGGACGTCGGCGACCAGACCATCGAGCAACTCGTGCAGGAGCTGAACCACATCGATCCTCCTGCCTTCCCCGGCATCGAGCGCGTGACGGTATCGCACGGGCGCGAAGTTCTCGTGGTTTCGGTCGCCGGGGGGCGCAGTCGTCCGTACACGTACCGCGGGCGCGCATATCGTCGCATCGGCAGCACCAATCACGAACTGAGTCGCGACGAGTACAACACCGTCCTGCTCGAGAGACTCCACGGCGAGCAGCGGTGGGAGATCGAGGCGGCGTCGACGTTCACGATCGCCGACCTGGATACGAACGAGATCGTCGTCACCGTGGAGGAGGCGATTCGTCGCGGCCGTCTCGAGGATCCCGGAACGCGCGATCCCGCGAAGTTGCTGCAGGGGCTTGGATTGCTTCGCGCCGGAACGCTGCTTCGCGCGGCGGCGGTCCTGTTCGGTCGTCCGGAACGCTTGGAGACCGACTATCCGCAGTGTCTGCTCAAGGTCGCTCGGTTCCGTGGCACCGATCGCACGGAGTTCCTCGACAATAGGCAGTTTCGCGGCCACGTGTTCGACCTCTTGCGGAGGGCCGAACGCTTCGTGCTGGAGTCGATCCCGATCGCGGGGCATATCGAGCCGGGACGGCTCGAGCGGGTCGACCAACCGCTGTACCCGCTGCTCGCCGTGCGTGAGGCGCTCGCCAATGCGTTCTGCCATCGCGAGTACTCCTGGGCGGCGGGCTCTGTTTCGGTGGGGATCTATGATGACCGGCTGGAGGTGACGTCGTCGGGATCGCTGCACTTCGGGCTGACGCCCGAAGCGCTCTATGATCCGCACGAGTCGCTGCCGTGGAATCCGCTGATCGCTGGCGTGCTCTATCGCCGTGGGATCATCGAACAGTGGGGACGGGGGACGCTCAAGATGTCGGAGCTGATGGCGGCGGCTGGGCTTCCGAGGCCGGAGATCGAGGCGATTGCGGGGGCTGTTCTGGTTCGGTTCAGGCCGGGGCGCTACGATCCACCGTTACGCGTTGGGATCGACCTGAGCGACGTGCAGCGGGCCATCCTTGCCTTGCTGGCACAAGAGCGAGCAGGCGTGTCTCGGCACGACATCGCAGCTCGTCTTCAGCCGCCGGTGACAGCCCGGCAGGTGAAGGGCGAGTTGGCCGCGTTGAAGCGACTCGGCTTGGTCGACTTCTCTGGCCGCACCAATCAGGTTCGCTGGAAGTTGTTGTCATGATGCCACTTGGCCGAGTTGGGCCGAGTTGGGCCGAGTTGGGCCGAGTTGGGCCGAGTTGGGCCGAGTTGGGCTGGGCCGTGCCGATCTAGAGTATGGTGCAAAGAGCGCTCAAAGCCGAGATTGGCACCTTCGCTGCGATGCGCCATGAGCGGCGCAGAATCGAAGGTGAATTGGCGGTCCAGTTTCGCCAGTTCGGGGACACGGGGGGAATCTGGGCGTGACGCGGACTGAGCAACGGACTGAGGAACCGACGTGAACTCCAGCTTCACGGAGTCCGTCGTCGAAGACGCCGCCCTCGCCTGGCTCTCAGCCCTCGGCTACACCGTCGCCCACGCCCCGGACCTTGCCTACGGCATTCCCGGCGCTGAGCGCACCGATCCCGCCTTTCGCGACGTCACGCTCGACGCGCGCCTGCGAACCGCGCTCACCCGCCTCAACGCCAAGCTCCCACCCGACGCCATCGACGACGCGTTCCGGAAGCTGACGCGGACCGAGGCCCCGTCGCTCGTCGAACGCAATCGCGCCGTTCATCGCCTTCTGGTCGACGGCGTCCCGGTGGAGTACCGCCGCCCCGACGGCTCCATCGGCGGCGCGCAGGCGCAGGTGATCGACTTCGACGAGCCCGCGAACAACGACTGGCTCGCCCTCAACCAGTTCACCGTCGCCGACGGACAGCACACGCGCCGCCCCGACATCGTGCTCTTCGTCAACGGGTTGCCGCTGGCGGTGATCGAGCTCAAGAACGCGGCCGACGAAGAGGCGACGGTGTGGAGCGCGTACCAGCAGCTCCAGACCTACCAGGCGCAGGTGCCCGCGCTCTTCGCGTACAACGCGGCGCTCATCGCCAGTGACGGCGTGCAGGCGCGCATCGGCGCGGTTGGGGCGGGGAAGGAGTGGTTCAAGCCGTGGCGCACCATCACGGGGCAGACGGTCGCCGACGGATCGCTCCCCGAGTTGCAGGTGATGCTGCAGGGCGTGTTCGAGCACCGGCGCTTCCTCGACCTGCTGCGCTACTTCATCGTCTTCGAGGATCAGGGGGCGGGAAAGCTCTCGAAGAAGATGGCGGGATACCACCAGTTCCACGCCGTGAACGTGGCGGTGGAGGAGACGCTGCGTGCGGCGCAGCTACCGCGAGCAGTCGCGGGCGCCACCGGGCGCTATTCAGCGAGCCCGCAGCCGGGAGGGACGCCGGGCGACCGGCGCGTGGGGGTGGTGTGGCACACGCAGGGATCGGGGAAGAGCCTGACGATGGCCTTCTACGCCGGGCGCGTAGTGCTGCACCCGCAGATGGAGAACCCCACGCTCGTCGTGCTCACCGACCGCAACGATCTCGACGACCAGCTCTTCGCCACCTTCGCCCGCTGTCGTGAGCTGCTGCGGCAACCGCCGGCGCAGGCGAGCGATCGCGCCGAGTTGCGCGCCAAGCTAGCCGTTGCCTCTGGCGGGGTGGTGTTCACGACGATCCAGAAGTTCTTCCCCGAGGAAAAGGGGGACCGGCACCCCATCCTGTCTGAACGCCGCAACATCGTCGTGATCGCCGACGAGGCGCACCGTTCGCAGTACGACTTCATCGACGGATTTGCCCGACACATGCGCGACGCGCTCCCCAACGCGTCGTTCATCGGCTTCACCGGGACGCCGATCGAGCAAACTGACGCCAACACGCGCGCCGTCTTCGGCGACTACATCAGCGTCTACGACATCCAGCGCGCTGTGATCGATGGGGCCACGGTCCCGATCTACTACGAGAGCCGACTGGCGAAGCTCGAACTCAAGGACGCCGAGCGCCCGAAGATCGATCCGGAGTTCGAGGAGGCGACCGAGGGAGAGGAGGTCGACCGGAAGGAGAAGCTCAAGTCAAAGTGGGCGCAGCTTGAGGCCGTCGTCGGATCGGAGAACCGCATCCAGCTCATCGCCCGCGACCTCGTCGCGCATTTCGAGAGCCGGCTCGAGACGCTCGACGGCAAGGCGATGGTCGTCTGCATGAGCCGGCGCATCTGCGTGGACCTCTACGAGGCCATCGCCGCGCTGCGCCCCGCGTGGCACCACGAGGACGATGAGGGGCGATGAAGATCGTGATGACCGGGTCGGCGACAGACCCGCTCCCGTGGCAATCGCACATTCGCAGCAAGGCGCGCCGAGAAACACTGGCTGGACGCTTTCGTGATCCGAAAGACGGTTTCCGTCTCGTCTTGGTGCGCGACATGTGGCTGACGGGGTTCGACGCGCCATCGCTGCACACCATGTACGTCGACAAGCCGATGCGCGGGCATGGACTCATGCAGGCCATCGCGCGGGTGAACCGCGTGTTCAAGGACAAGCCGGGTGGGCTGGTGGTCGACTACCTCGGGCTCGCCGAGGAGCTCAAGAAGGCGCTGGCGACCTACACGGAGAGTGGTGGGACAGGGAAGACCGCACTCGACCAGGACGAAGCGGTCGCGGTGATGCTGGAGAAATACGAGATCTGCCTCGGCCTCTTCCACGGCTTCGACTGGTCCAAGTGGACGAGCGGGAGCGCGACGGAGCGTCTCGGCCTCCTTCCCCCTGCGCAGGAACACATCCTGGCGCAGGAGGAAGGGAAAGCAGCGCTGTCTGAGGGCGGTCACCGACCTCGGGAAGGCCTTCGCGCTGAGCGTTCCGCACCCTGAGACCATCCGCATCCGCGACGACGTCGGCTTCTTCCAGGCCGTGCGCGCAGCTTGCGAAGGGGAACGCCGACGTCACGCGCAGCGACGATGAGCTGGACCGCGCCATACGCCAGATCATCTCCAAGGCCGTAGTGGCCGACGGCGTGATCGACATCTTCTCGGCGGCAGGGCTCAAGAAGCCCGACATCTCGATCCTCTCCGACGAGTTCCTGGCCGAGGTGCGGCACATGCCGCACCGGAACCTCGCCGTGGAGCTGCTGCAGAAGCTCCTGAAGGGAGAGATCAAGGCGCGCGGGCGGCGCAACGTGGTGCAGGCTCGGTCCTTCTCGGAGCTGCTGGAGCAAGCGGTGCGGAAGTACCAGAACCGCGCGATCGAGACGGCGCAGGTGATCGAGACGCTGATCCAGCTCGCCAAAGACTTACGAGCCGCCAATGCGCGCGGGGACGCGTTGGGGCTCACGGACGATGAAGTGGCGTTCTACGACGCGCTGGCGGCCAATCAGAGTGCGGTGGAGGTGCTGGGTGAGCCGCAGCTGGCGGTTATAGCGAGGGAGCTGGTGGCGACGGTGAAGAAGAACGTCACGATCGATTGGACGATGCGGGAGAGCGTGCGGGCGCAGTTGCGGGTGCTGGTGAAGCGGATCCTGAGGAAGTATGGATATCCGCCGGACATGCAGGAGAAGGCGACGGTGACGGTGATTGAGCAGGCGGAGGTGTTGTCGGAGGGGTGGGTTGGGGTGTAACGGTTCGCCCTCCGCTGCCAATAGAACAGAGCGCGAAACCAGCCGAGGATGGGATTATGCAATACGGTGACGTGAGCAGATGACTTCCTTGATTGCGTTCTACGACAAGCTCGATCCGTTCGTGTTCGTTTACGCCGTGATACTGCTGCTCGCGGCGATCGTATTGGGCTTTCGAGTATTCCTAGAGCAAAGGAGAACCAGGTGGGCACTCGCGCGATTCCAGCAATTCGTGGACGGTCTGGCGAAGCGCACGCCCGCGGACGTTCGACTGCGCGGCTTGACGCTTGGCGCGATCGACGAAGTCAGAGAACTGGTCACGAAGCAATCCTCCGTGACGCAGGAGTGGTGGCAGCGGATTGAGCATGGCCTTCTCTCTTACGCTGGCCCGCGTTCAGAGGCGGGGTACTTCCTGGATCGCCCGGTCGAAGAGTTGCTCGGAGAATCGGTTCTTGTCGAGAACACGATGAATGTGCGCCTCGCTCGCGCCCTCCCTGGCCTCTTAACGTCCGCAGGACTGCTGGGAACGTTCATCGCCATTCTGAATGGACTACTCCCTCTGAAGGTCGTAAACCTTCAAGTGACGAACATTGACACCCTAATCGAAAATCTGGCCGGAAAATTTCTCACCTCGATTGTCGCGATATTCTGTGCAATCGTCCTTTCATCCTTGGAGATCGGTTGGTTCCGTCGCATTCGCGCACTCCAACACGCGATCTATCGCGATGTCGACAGGCTATTGCCGCAGCTTTCGCAGATCGTGCTGCTGCGCGATCTGCAGCATGACGCGCTTCAGCGCACAGTGTCAATTTCAACTATTTCGAGCGAGGTAGTCGATCGCTTCGCGTCTGTATTCTCTACGAGCTTGCTCCCTGCGTTCGCCGAGAACGTCCGCGGCGAACTCGAACCGACTCTCGCACGACTATCTGAGTCAATGGACAGTATGCGCGGGGCCATTCAACGTCTGGAGGGGCAGAAGCAGGAATCGGTGGTTGGCGAATTCCGAATGCTGGCGGCCGGTATCGAGACGACGCTCCGCACGTCCATGGAGCAGATGGGGCGCGACTTCACGGCGTCGCTTTCTGGATCGGCTTCTAGCGAGTTCGACAGCGCCGCCAAAGCCCTCGGCGCCAGCGCCGAAGTCTTGAGCGGACTGAACTCAAGCTTCACCCAGATGCGCGAGTCGCTTGATCAGGTCGTACTCGAAGCTCGGCGGGCGACTGAGGAGCAGTTGACCAACGGCACCCAGCGCGCGGAGGCGCTCAATACCCTGGTGGAGCAGCTATTGCTGCGGTTGAATGATTCGGCGACTGGCAGCGCGGAACGAATCCATCGACTGCTGGCCGAGTCGGTTGGGAACATGCAGATACAGCTCGGGCAGCTGAGTGAGCAACTCGACGGCCGTTGCGGACGCGACGGCCAACGCCACTACGGCGTCCACTTCGGTCATGGAGAGCGCGACAGCGGCGGCGAAGCTGACCGAGTCTGACGCAGCACTGCTCGCCAGCCGGCTTGAGAGCGCTTTGGAACGCATGGAGGGAGCTGGGGATTCCCTCGGCGCGGCACAACGAACAGTTCGGGAGACGATTGACCATAGTGGTGCCGTGCTCAAGCAGTACGAGCACGTCTCAGCTGATTTGCGAATGAGCAGCGTGGCACTCGCAGGCGCAGCGGCGAGCGCTCGTGAGGCGCAGGAGGCGATGCGCGGAACCATGGGCAAAGCCGGGGAGTCGATTTCGCAACTCGACGCTCTTGCTAGGCGCCAGCAGGAAACGTTGGAGCGTCAGGCGGCGACTCTTCAGCAAGTGCACACCATCTTCGATGGTCTGGACGAACAGCTCTCTGCGGTACTTGGGGTCGTGACGGAACGGTTGCAGCAGCACAACCGATCACTAGAGCAGAACTTCGAAGCGATTCTCCGCACAGTAAATAAGGAGGTGCCCAAGGTGAGCAACTCGCTGTTCAGTGCGACTACCGAGTTGTCTGAGCAGGTCTCGGAACTTAGCGGCGTACTGGACCAACTCCGGCAGGCACTTCGCGACAGGGACAAGAAGTGACTGAAGACGAGGAGAGAGGTGGCCTCGGCGCGTCGTTTACCGATCTGATGACATCCCTGGCGGTAATCTTTGTTTTGCTCACGGTCGTTTTCATCAATCGAGAGGTCGGCACAGCGAAGGATGTTCGCGTTAGCGTGGTGAAGGCGCTGCAAGGATCGCTTACGGCTGCTGGCGTTCCTGAGAGCAGTGTCCGCGAAGACTCATCGTCCGTAGTTGTCATTCTACCTGATTCGGCGTTCTTCGGCGTCGATAAGTCAGCGCTCCTGCCGCTGGGTCGGTCGATCGTGCAGCGCTTGATGCCGGTACTCGCCGACACTTTGTGCAATGATTCGTACCGCCCGCTTCTAGAAACGGTCGTAGTGGAAGGACACACCGACGCGACGAAACCAGCGGACAGCACGGAGGCCGGTGGCCGCCTGTACAACTTGGCGCTTAGCCAGCGGCGCTCCATGGAGTTTGTTACTGTAGCGACCAATGCACTGCTGACGCCGCGCGATAGTGGAGACGGGCGAAGAACCAAGGTCTTCGACTGTTTCGTCGGCCTTGCGTCCGCGACCGGTCGAGGGCAGGAGCAATTGCTGAGCGGGACTGGTTTGACAAGAACGTCTGCGGCGCAGCGTCGCGTGATCCTTCGCATTCGTCTGAAGACTGCGCGCGTGGAGTCGGTCGTTGGCGGAGTGCAGGACGCCCTGCCTGCAGCAGCACGGTGAGAGCGAACAGTGTTTGAGAAGCTCTCCGCGGCGATGTCTCGAATGGTGGCCTATCAGGCGACGCTCGCGTCGGATGATCCTTCGAGTCGGTGGCGGACCGAAACCCGGGTTGAAGGCCTCGCCGAAGCAGTACGCGCTCTCGAGGCGAGGGTGAGTGGTCGCCCAGTCGTTGCGCCGGCTGTGGATGTACGGCAACGCGCTCAGCGCGACTGGGAGCGGGTATCGCCAGATTTCAGCGCCCTATCGCGTCGAGCCATTCGCGTGCTGACTTCCGACGCGTCGTCGCTCATGCAGGACGCTTTCTGGGACGGTCTGCGACAATCCGAGATTCTGAAGAGCTCGCGAACACTCGCTGAGCGGCTGCTTGAAGCCTACGACACAGGATGGACACCGCAGCTCGCGGAGAGAATCGGCGCAACGCTTCGTGACGCGCTCGGGGCACACGAGCAATGCTCGGTCAAAGCTAGAGTCTTTCGTGACCAGCGCGGCTTCATCGGATCCAACGCGGGAAACGAGATTGCCGACTTTGTGGTGCGCGAGCGCATCGATCCGGCGGCGTCTCCGGAAGTCCTGCACCTGGCTAAGGATGGCGCGCTGCTCGAAGCGGTGAGGGATAGCGTCCTCTTCAAGTGGGTCGAGCGACTACGACGCGCCCGTACACTCTCCGATCGTCGAACTCTGCTTGAGTACGGTTTTGCAGTGCTTATTAAGGGCACCGGCACTGAGGGGCCGGTGCGCGCCGAGGCACTCACGGCAGCCATCGAAAGTGTGAACGATCATGAGAGCGAATTGATTGCGTTCCTGCGAAGCACGGTGCTCGGCGGCGCGCAATTCGGCGATCCTCGCAAGCCTGCCAACAGCAGCAAGTGGTCGCTAGTCGCGAAGACGGCGGTGCGTCGCTTCGTCCAATGGCTCGCCAAGGAGGACCTCCGGTTCTTCTTCGAAACGGTCATGGAGAACACCCCAGATCCGCATGGCCGTCAAGCGTTCTGGAACGCGTGGCTGGAGCACCCGCGAATGGTGAACTCCTGTGTGGCACTCTCAACCAGAGATCTTCTCTTCCTTCGTTCGCGCGGCGTGCTCCCGAAGGACGCGGCATTCAGTCGTGTGAGCGGCGGCGCAGACGATGTCAGTGCTTTCCTTCTTCGATTCAGTACGGCGACGGGCGATCTCATCGCCATCGAATTTAGCCAGGTCGGGAACGCGGCCTACTTCCACCACGGCGAGGCATTCGACAAACGAGTGGGGGGGCTACACCGTCCGTTGTACGACCTATCGCGAGACTTGAAGAACAAGTCCACCGAGATTCGCCCCCCTCGCGGCCTGTCGGCCCATTGGGATTGGCACACGACCGGCTGGCAGGATCGATTTAGTAGCGCACTCAGTCTCTTGCTTCGATGACGAACTTCGAACTGGGCTCGCTCGGCCCTGTGCACCTTCGTGCGGCCGACGATGGCATTCGGGTTTTCGCCGGGGGGCTCAGCTCCGCTGACCTCATGTCACCGAGCGCGTGGCCCGAGTTAGCCCTCGCAGCTGCCGGCGGAGCCGAATGCGCGATGGACCTCGCGATGCTCGCTGAGTCGGACAGCCTCGACCTCGACGGCGACGAGGTGATTGTCCCGTTTGACGTCGTCCTCCGATTCCTCGTTGAGGACAGAACGCTCGTCACGAGGTGGGCACCAGTAGCCCCGTTCCTGCTTACGATAGATCGATCGGGCGATCTAGCGACTGCCGGGTTCAGTTACCGTGTGGGTTGGCACCTCGGTGCCGATGCGGTCCCGCTTGAGCGCGCGGGGGCGTACGTGCGGTGGCCACCTCGCAATCAGATCTTCCGTCTGGAGCCGAGAACAGCAGCGATCGTGGAAGCGATGGAGCGCTTCAACGCGACGCCGCCATCGGAGCGTACGCGAAGCGCTGCCTGGTCGACATTCGGGAGCGTACGAATGGAGGCAGAGCGACTCGGTGTGGAGCTCGACGCCGCTCTTCGAGCGAACACGGTGGTGGTGCCATCCGCGGTTGCGCTCGAAATGGTGTGGCACCCCGACGCGACACTGAGCTTCGCCCCACGCATTCCCGAGCTCGCGGGCGATGAGTTCCGCACCGCGTTCTTCAACAATCGAGATGTTCAGGAGGTCTACTCGATCTCGCGGCCAGATGGATCGCGAGTTCGGGTCCTGCTCTCGGATCGCCAGCGAGAAGTTCTTCGACGAATGAAGTCGGTCACCGCGCGCCGTGGTGAAGCGGCGAAGAAGCTCGCGACGCAACCGGAGGAGGTGTTCGACGGAGTACTCGGCGACGTTGAGCTTCATTATGGGGCGCGAGTCACGGGAATCGGTCCAATCGATTTTGGTCCGTCTCCGATCGACCCCGCTTCCGGCGGTGTCGTTGGTCGGCTCGCGGGCCCCCGCGAGCAATCGACGACGTCGCCGGAGGAACGCGCCTCACGGACGCCGCCAGATTCGGTCGAGGCGGAGACTGACGAAGGCGAGCGAGTTGTGCTTCCACTATGGTCCGACGGCTCACGCGAAGCGATGCACGAAGCGGTGGCTGCGGCACTTGCCCGAGGAGATACCTCCGCTCAGATCGAGGGACATCGCGTCCGACTCGACGCCGAGCTCCTAGCAAGTCTCTCGTCTGGCGCAGCGCGGAAGCGAGCGACGGAACGAGCATACCTCCTCATTCGCGAGAACGAGGAGGAGGGTGACACGTTTGACTTGGGCGACCTCGCGTCGGCCAAAGGCGACGTCGCGGTAGTGGAAGATTCGCTTCCAGCGGCTCTCGAGGAAAGCGTCGATCTCAAGTCGCACCAGCTCTCCGGCGTGCAGTGGCTGGCACGTTGCGCATCTATCCCAGGTCGTACCGGGGTGCTGCTCGCGGACGACATGGGTTTGGGCAAGACGCTTCAAGTGCTGACTTTCCTGGCCTCCGCCATTGAACACGGACGTACGGACGACTCGGCGAACACAGGACGCGACGGACCCTTCCGTCCGATTCTGATAGTGGCGCCGCTCATGCTCGTCGACACGGGCACGTGGACGCGCGAGATGGAGCAGCGCTTTCGCTGGCACGGAGCCGTCTTTCGTCCATGGCACGTGCTCCACGGACATGGCATCGCCGAAGTACAGCTCGATTCAGACGTGCCAGATCCGCTCGGTCGGGTGCGTCGGGCTCCGAAGAAGCTGATGGGGTTTCGTGTCGTGATCACGACATACGAAACAGTCGTCAACTACCAGCACTCACTTGCGCAGCAGGTTGACGGTCGCCCGATCTGGAGCATGGTAGTGACGGACGAGGCGCAGGGATACAAGGCGATGCGCACGAAGAAGAGTCATGCGATCAAAGCGCTGCAGCCACCGTTTCAGGTCGCCGCCACCGGGACACCGGTGGAGACGCGACTCCTCGACCTGTGGAACATCATGGATGCCGTGCAACCAGGGCTCCTCGGTTCTGCTCGCGAGTTTACGCGCCGATTTGAAACACCTCTCGTCAGCGAATCAGCGGCCGAGAGTACGGTCCTAGCCGAGCTTCGCCGCGAACTCCTTGTCGGACGACCAAACACTTTCCTCCTGCGGCGCGGGAAGGAAGAGCTTACGGACCTGCCGCCGAAGTACGAGCGCATCCTTAACTGTCGTATGGGACCGCTGGAACTGGAGCACGAGCAGCGGCTCATTCGCGATCTCGGCGCTGGTGCAGGGCGACGGTCGCTCGGAGTTCTACAGGAATTGGCGGCGCGCAGTCAGCACCCGCTGTTTGGAGGAGGAAGCCTATCGCTTTCGTCAGCAGACGATCTCGTGTCGACCTCCGTCAAGCTCCGCGAACTCGTTCGCGTACTTCGCGAGATCGCGGCCGCCCGGGAGAAGGTTCTGATCTTCGCCCTGCGCGTCCCGATCCAGCAGATGCTGTCCTACGTCATCGGCAAGAAGTTCGGCATAGACGTTTCGATCATCAACGGAGAGACAGGGCGCGCTGCGGCAGGCAGCTCCACCGGCGCGCACAGGCGACGACTGCTGGATCGTTTTGAGAAGTCAGATGGCTTTGGGGCAATCGTCCTTTCTCCGTTCGTGGCCGGTGTTGGTCTGACCATTACTGCGGCGAATCACGTGATTCACTATGGCCGATGGTGGAACCCTGCCGTGGAAGGCCAAGCGACAGATCGAGCGTATCGGATCGGCCAGGCAAAACCAGTGACGGTCTACTACCCCATTCTCCGTGCTCCAGAGGATGCTCTGCCCGGGGGGACATTCGACGAAGCACTGCACAGCCTCATTATGCGACGCAGGGCGCTCGCGCGAGACTTCCTGCATCCCGAGGCCGGCGAAGGTGAATTGGCTACGGAACTGGCGAGCAGTTTGGCGGGAGGATCACTCGCCGAGGGAGATCGGTCAACGCCACCTTCCGACGTTGCGGCTGCTCTCGCGGCTTGGCACAGGAGGGAGGGTGCCGTACCGCTTCTGGTTGCTGGTGTGGGTCATGCAGGTGCAGCCGCGCTGTTTGTGTATGGTCGCTCCGTCTTGGTTTGGCCCTCCAATCCAGCGCAGATTAGTGCAGCGGTGAGGTGGAGCGCGCTTCTACCGGGTGCAATTGTGCGACGCGCGGAGGCGCTGTCGGTCGTTCATTCGGTCACGGACGGCGATGCAAGGGCAGAGCGAACGCGAGAGATCGACAACCCAGCGATGGTCATCGAATTGGCGCGCAGAGCGATTCGCTAGGGTGATGCACATCGGAAGAAGCAAGGCGTTGGCACTCGCGCGCGAGATTTCCACCGAAACGCTTGCGCTGTGCAAATCTTGATGGGTCAGCGGTGCGACCTCCAGCCTCCGACGGAGCGTCGGAGCTGGGGTGGGGCGCGAGCACAGGCGCGTACTCCATGTCGGTGGTAGAATCGCGCATGTCATAAATGCTCTTTGTCGAACTCACGCCGCCATCATTAAAGCGCGCCGGGCGTGGCGCCGCATCCTTTAGGGGATGCGCGTCCGAAGATCTCGCGCAGAAGCGCAGGCGCACCTCGGAATGCTCTCGGCCGACGGAGGAGAGGCCTCCTGGTAGTCCAACGTCACGTCACCACCGTCGGCCCCTCCCGCCCCGTCAACTCCTTCAACCGCGACAACTCCAACGCTGCCGCGATGTAGCCCCCCAACGCCTCCTGCGCATCCCGGTCCTGCCGTCCGGCATCCGCCTCATACGACTCCACATACAGCCGCAACGTCGCCCCAGCCGTTCCCGTCCCCGACAGCCGGAACACGATCCGCGCTCCGCTGGCAAAGATGACGCGCAACCCCTGGTTGGCGCTCGTGCTCCCGTCGATGGGATCGAGGTACGAGAAGTCATCCACCTGCGCCAGGATGTCGCCGGCGATCGCGGCACCGAGCAGCGCCTGCCCCTTCGACCGCGCCGACTCGACAACCGCCTTGGCCGCAGCCGCGTCGACCTCCTCGTAGTCGTGCCGCGTGTAGTAGTTGCGCCCGAAGCGCTTCCAGTGCGCGCACGATCGCCTCGACCGATTCGCCCCGCGCGGCGACGATGTTGAGCCAGAACAGCACGGCCCACAGCCCGTCCTTCTCGCGCACATGGTTGGAGCCGGTCCCGAACGATTCCTCACCACACAGGGTGACCTTGCCGGCATCGAGCAGGTTGCCGAAGAACTTCCACCCGGTCGGCGTCTCGAACGAGGCGATGCCTAACGCCTGGGCCACGCGGTCGCTGGCGGCGCTGGTAGGCATGGAGCGCGCGACGCCGGCGATGCCGTCCTGGTAGCCGGGGGCCAGCGTGGCGTTGGCGGCGAGGAGGGCGAGCGAGTCGGACGGGTTCACGAAGAAGCGCCGCCCGAGGATCATGTTGCGGTCGCCGTCGCCGTCACTGGCCGCGCCGAAGTCGGGGGCGTCGGCGCCGAACAGCTCCTCCACCAGGTCGTGCGCGTAGGTCAGGTTGGGATCGGGGTGTCCACCGCCGAAGTCGGGGAGCGGGGTTCCGTTGATCACGGTGCCGGCCGGGGCGCCGAGTCGACGCTCGAGGATCTCGGTGGCGTACGGCCCGGTGACGGCGTGCATGGCGTCGAAGCGCATGCGGAAGCTGCCGCTCGACAGCAGCGTCCGAATGGCGGGGAAGTCGAAGAGTGACTCCATGAGCGCGGCGTAGTCGGCGACGGGGTCGACGACCTCCACGGTGAGCGCCCCCAACGTGTACGTCCCCGGGGAGCCTAACGGGATGTCGGGGGCGTCGACCAGGCGATACGCGGTGAGGCTGCGTGTGCGGTCGGCGATGGCGGCGGTCACCTTCTCGGGTGCGGGGCCGCCGTTGGACATGTTGAACTTGATCCCGAAGTCGCCGTCGGGGCCGCCCGGGTTGTGGCTGGCGGAGAGGATGATCCCGCCATCGGCCTTGCGCAGGCGGATGAGGTGCGACGCCGCCGGGGTCGAAAGGAGCCCGTCCTGCCCGACGATCACGCGCCCGACGCCGTTGGCGGCGGCCATCCGCAGCACGGTCTGGATCGCCTCCTTGTTATAGAAGCGACCGTCGCCCCCCACGACGAGCGTTGCCCCCGGCGGGAGCGCCACGGCGTCGAAGGTGGATTGGACGAAATTCTCGAGATAGTGCGGCTGCTGAAAGACCGTCACCTTCTTGCGGAGCCCGGAGGTGCCGGGGGTCTGGCCTTCGAAAGGAGTGGTGGCGACGGTGCGAGGCATGTGTCGGGAAGAGGCGAGCCGTGCGAGCACCCCAGCGACAGCTCGGGTCCACGATTCCGGCGAAGACGCGAGAGAAACTAACGCCACTCCTCCGCATTCGTCGCCGGCCGCCCCGCCACCTTGCGCCCCAGCTCCACGGTCTTGAAGCCGTTCTCCCCCCACCCGATCACGAAGACGCTGAACCCCTGCTTCATCCGCAGCTCGATGTCGCCCAGCCCGGCCGGATAGCCGCAGGCGACGTTGAACTCCTTGCAGGCGGCGAGCACGGACTGGATCGCGGCCTCCCACCCGGCTTCGTCAAATACGCGCTTGCCGGCAGCGTCAGTGGTCGTGAAGACGCCGCGCAGCGTCCCCGCCCCCGGGAAGAGCACGCCGATTCCCTTCACGGCGGCGATCTCCCGAATGCGCGCCAACCCCGCCTTGCTCTCGACGATGCTCCAGTTGACCAGCTCCCCCTTGGGGTTGAGCGGCCAGAGGTCGGCCCTGGCGCGGTACTCCTGCTCGCTCATCCCCCACAGCTTGGGCGCGGCCCCGACATCATCGGGACGCGTGCCGCCGCTCGCCGCGGGACGCATCATCGCCAGCCCCTGCTTCACCTCCTCGGCGCTCTCCACCCCGACGAAGACGATGGTGCTCACGCCGAGGTTGAGCTGCTGCGCGATGCGTGCGCGCGCCTTGATCGGGTCGGGGGCGATCTCGGGGGTCTTCACGACCAGCGGCTGACGCAGGCGGCGCTCGCCACCGCTGGCGAACGGTTCGGCCGACCAGTAGCCCTTGGCGAACTCGGTGAAGCTCGTGTAGCCGGCATCGAAATCGTGCTCCATCCCGCCGTCGAAGATGTAGTCGCTCCCCCCCTGGGCGAGCGCGTCGGCCGCGAGCTGGGCGGGCGACTTGGGAGGCGTCTCGGGCGCTGGCGGAGTACCCGGCCTGGCGGGGGACGACGGTTGCTGGGCGCGTACAACCCGAAGACCGGCTTCCTTGCCGCGAGCAGGTCGACCAGCGGGTTGAGGTGCGGTGCCCCCTGCGCATGGAGGGGAGCGGCGACCGCGGCGGTGACGAAGGGGGCGACCAGGAGGAGGCGACGCATGGGGCGACGGGACGGGAGACGGGAGACGGGAGACGGCAGGGGACAACGTTTCGTCCCACCGCGCCGTTGAAAGGCGTTACGCGCTGAAACCAATTGTATGTAAAGTTGGCGCGTCCGATACGTCGCGTTACCCTTGCCAGTCAGCTACCCGCGGCCGACAATAGCGCGGCTCGGGCATACGGCGGTCGAACCCCTCGGAGGATCGCGGATGAAGGCACTCGCTGCCCTGACGGCAACCGGACTTCTGGTGCTCGTCGCAGGGCCGGCTCAACCGCTCCACGCGCAGGCGCTGTCGGCCCGCCCGATCGGGGCCCGCACCTTTCCGCACGCCACGGCGAAGTCGACCACGAAGGCGACGGCTATCGGCGCCGAGGTGCTCACCGGTGTCGTCAAGAAGACCTGCACCGGCTGCCACTCGCAGACGCGGAAGCTCGGCAACCTGGTGCTCGAAGGGTTCGACGTGGCCCAGGCGGCGCAGAACGCCGAGCTGACCGAGAAGATGATCGGGAAGCTGCAGGCGGGGATGATGCCGCCGCCGGGGCGCGCGCGGCCGGGGGGGGACACGCTGGCCACGCTGCAGGCGACGCTCGAACGGCTGGTCGATACACGCGCCGCCCTCAAGCCCGAGCCGGGGTCGCGCAACTTCCAGCGCCTCAACCGGGCCGAGTACGCGCAGTCCATCAAGGAGCTGCTCACGCTCGACATCGACCCGGGAAAGTGGCTCCCGCTCGATACGAAATCGGCCAACTTCGACAACATCGCCGACGTGCAGATGCCGTCGGCCACGACGCTCGATGCCTACCTCGACGCCGCGAGCGAGATCGCGCGCCTCGCGGTGGGCGACCGCAAGGCCAGCCCCACCTCCGCGACCTACAAGGTCCCGCGCCTCGCTTCGCAGCTCGAGCATGGTGGAGGGGCGCCGCTCGGGACGCGCGGCGGGACCGCGGTCACGCACAACTTCCCGCCGACGGCGAGTACGTCTTCGCCATCACGCTGCACAACATCCCCACCGGGCAGCTCTACGGCTCGGCGGCCCCGATCGACGAGAAGGTCGAGATCGCGGTCAACGGCGAGCGCGTGGCGGTGCTCGAGGTCGATCGCTGGATGTCGCAGGCCGACCCTAACGGGATGGAGCTCAAGTCGCCCCCCATTCGCGTCCGCGCCGGTCCGCATCGCATCTCGGCGGCCTTCGTGAAGACGTTCGAGGGGCCGGTCAACGACCTCATCGCCCCCATCGGGCACTCGATCGCCGACACGCAGATCGGGGCCGACGGCGGGATCACGATCCTCCCGCACCTGCGCGAGCTGGTGGTGCTGGGGCCATATCACCCGACGGGGGTGTCGGACACGCCGAGCCGGAAGCGGATCTTCAGCTGCCGCCCGCTTTCGGCGGCCGAGGCGCGCCCGTGTGCGCAGAAGATCCTCACCTCGTTAGGCTCGGTGGCCTATCGCCGGCCGCTGGCGGCGAGCGACGTGCAGGGGGTGCTCAAGTTCTACGATGAAGGGGCGAAGGAGTCTGGCTTCGAGGGCGGGGTGCGCTTCGCGCTCGAGGCGCTGCTCTCGTCGCCTCACTTCATCTTCCGCGTGGAAGAGAAGCCGGCGACGGCCAAGCCGGGCGATCGCTTGCCGTCTCCGACCTCGACGTGGCGTCGCGCCTCTCGTTCTTCCTGTGGGGGACGCCCCCCGATGCGTCGCTGATCGCCGCCGCCAGGCGCGGGGCGCTGTCGACGACGGCGGGGGTGCAGGCGCAGGCGCGCCGCATGCTGGCCGACCCGCGCTCCGAAGCGCTGGCCACGCGCTTTGCCGCGCAGTGGCTGCGACTGCAGGACCTGGACAAGGTGCACCCCGATGCGCTGCAGTTCCCCGACTATCACCAGCAGTTGGCGGACGACATGCGGCGCGAGACGGAGACGTTCTTTGCGCAGATCGTGCGCGAGAACAAGAGCGTCCTCGACCTGTACACGGCCAACTACACGTACCTCAACGAGTCGCTGGCCGGGCACTACGGCATCGCCGGTGTGACCGGCCCCGAGTTTCGCCGCGTGCAGTACACCGACGACAAGCGCGCCGGGATCCTGGGACACGCGAGCGTGCTGACGCTCACGTCGGTGGCCAACCGCACCTCGCCGGTGCTGCGCGGCAAGTGGGTGATGGAGGTCTTGTTAGGCTCGCCGCCGCCGCCGCCGCCGCCCGGGGTCCCCGACCTCGAGGAGACAAAGGACGCCAAGGAAGGGCGGATGCTGACCACGCGCGAGCGGATGGAGATGCACCGCGCCAATGCGACGTGCAAGTCGTGTCACATGTTCATGGACCCGATCGGGCTGGCGCTGGACAACTTCGACGTCACGGGGCGCTGGCGCATTCGTGAGAATGGGATGCCCCTCGATACGCGCGGCGACTTCTACGACGGGACGCCGGTCTCGACCCCCAGCCAGCTGCAACGTGCGCTCATGAAGCGCCCCACGCCGCTGGTGCGGACCTTCACGCTCAACCTGATGGCCTACGCCACCGGGCGTCGGATGGAGTACTACGACATGCCGGCGATTCGTCGCATCTCCAGCGACGCGGCGGCCAAGGGGTATCGCTTTGCGGACTTCGTGAGCGGCGTGGTCGCGAGCGAAGCGTTCCGTGCCAAGCGCGTGTCGGTGGCCAACGCCGCCGTCAAGACCAACGACTGACCTCTCTCACGAGCGGAGACGCTGACGTGTTTCGATCCCTTACGGCCAAGCCCCTTCCGCGCCGGACGTTTCTGCACAGCATGGGCGCCACGGTGGCGCTCCCGTTCCTCGACGCGATGGTCCCGACGGGGCGCGCGCTGCGGGGGAAGGCGGCGGCCGACCGCACGCGCCTGGTGGCGATCGAGATGGTGCACGGCGCCGCCGGGTGCAACGAGCTGGGGGCCAAGCTCAACCTCTGGTCGCCCGCCGCGGCGGGGAAGGGGTTCGACCTCGCCCCCACCGCCCTGCACTCGCTGGAGAAGTACCGCGACTACCTGACCATCGTCTCCAACACCGACGTGCGGCAGGCGGAGCCGGTGATCCCCAAGGAGATCGGGGGCGATCACTTCCGCTCCAGTGCGGTCTTCCTCACGCACATGCACCCGCGCCAGACCGAAGGGTCGGACGTGCGCGTGGGAACATCGCTCGACCAGCTGTACGCGCAGCGCTTCGGGCAGGACACGCCGATCCCGTCGATGCAGCTCTGCATCGAGAACGTGGACCAGGCGGGAGGGTGCGCGTATGGCTACGCCTGCGTGTACACCGACTCGATCTCGTGGGCATCGGCGACCGAACCGCTCCCCGTCATTCGCGACCCGCGGGTGGCGTTCGAGAAGCTCTTTGGCGTGGGCGGGACGAGCGAGGAGCGTGCCACGCGCCGCCGCTCGCGCCGCTCGATCCTGGACTTCGTCGCGAGCGAGATGTCGTCGCTGCAGCGCATGCTTGGCCCCGACGACAACCACCGCCTGGATCGCTACCTCGAGGACATTCGCGAGGTGGAGCGCCGCATCCAGCGCATCGAGGCGCGCAACACGTCGGGCGAGGTGCGCGAGCTCCCCGAGGCGCCGGCCGGCGTCCCCGATTCGTTCGCCGAGCACGTGCAGCTGATGTTCGACATCCAGGCGCTGGCCTTCGCGGCGGATATCACGCGGGTCTTCTCGTTCAAGATGGGGCGGGACGGGTCGTCGCGGACGTATCCGGAGAGCGGGACCGACAAGCCCTTCCACCCGGCGTCGCACCACGGGGGGACGGAGCGCGGGGTGAAGGACTTCCACATGATCAACAAGTACCACGTGGCGATGCTCCCCTACTTCCTGGACAAGCTCAAGAGCATCCAGGAGGGCGAGTCGAACATGTTGGACAAGACGATGATCATCTACGGGTCGCCGATGGGCGACTCGAACCTGCACAACCATCGGCGTTGCCCCCTGATCGTGCTCGGGAAGGCGAACGGGCAGCTCGCCGGGAACCAGCACATTGTTGCGCCTGACGGAACGCCCATGGCGAATGCGATGCTGACGATGATGCACTCGCTCGGCATGGACGACCTCAAGGAGTTTGGCGATTCCACGGGGGCGCTCAATCTGAGGACGCATGCGTAGGCGCGGGGTGGCGGGGGTCGGCGCCATTGGCGTGGTGGCGGCACTCGGCGCTTTGGGATTGGCGTCCGGGGGGCTCTCTGCGTTGAGCACGGCGTTGACCACAGAGAACACAGAGGGGCGGGAGAACACGGGGGGAGTTGCGTGGGCGCGCGCGTTGGCGTCCGTGGAGGCGCCGGTCGCCGACGCGGCCATGCGGCGGGACTCGTTGCGGGTGCGGGCGCTCATCCGGGAAGGGGCCGACGTCAATGCGGCGCAGGGCGATGGGATGACGGCGCTGCACTGGGCGGCGATGCATGGTGATGCGTCGCAGGCTCGGATGCTCATCAGCGCCGGCGCGCGCCTCGATGCCGTGACGCGCAACGGGAGTTATGCGCCGCTGCACTTGGCGGCCAAGGGCGGGCGGGCTGCCACCGTGGCGGCGCTCGTCGAGGCGGGGGGCGACGTGAACGTCGCGACTGCCAGTGGTGGTGCCACGCCGTTGCACCTGGCCGCGGAGATCGGCGACACGGCGGTCATTCGCGTGCTGCTGTCGCACAAGGCGACGGTCGACATTCGGGAGAGCGCCTTCGGGCAGACGCCGCTCATGTGGGCGGCGGCGGCGAACCGGGTGGAGGCGATGCGCGCCCTCCTCGCGGGCGGCGCCGACCTCAAGGCGACGTCCAAGGTCACCGACATGGCGGCGGAGGAAAAGGCGGCACGTGCGGCGCTGACGCTGCGCACGCGCAAGGTGGCGGCGCTCAAGGCGGCGGAGCAGCCGCCGCGGCCGGCGGGGACGGTGACAGCGACGACGCCAGCGGCCGCCAACGGGGCAGCGAACCCGGCGGCCGATGCCCCAAGGCGCGACGCGTTCCACCGCACCTGCCGCGAGCACCGCGACGGCGGCGCCTAACGCCGCTTCCAGGACCGCCGCCGACACCGTCAAGCGCACGCCGGCCGATTCGGCGCGCCTCGCGGCGGAGAACCGGTCGCTGTCGTACGGAGAACTCGTCGGGAAGTCTGGCGGGCTCACTCCGCTGCTGTTCGCCGTGCGGCAGGGGCACAGCGCATCGGTGCTGGCGCTGCTCGCGGCGGGGGCCGACGTGAACCAGGTGAGCGCGGGGGACCACACGTCGCCCCTCCTGATGGCCACGATCAACGGGCAGTTCGACCTGGCGATGGTCCTGCTGGGGAAGGGGGCCAAGCCCACGCTGGCGAGCGACGCCGGGACGACGCCGCTGTACGCGACCATCAACGTGCAGTGGGCCCCCAAGTCGCTCTACCCGCAGCCCACGGCACAGCTGCAACAGGAGACGGGGCACCTCGCCCTGATGGAGGCGCTGATCAAGGGCGGGGCCGACGTCAACGCCCGCCTCAACAAGCACCTCTGGTTCATGTCCTACAACTTCGACTTGTTAGGCGTGAACAGCGAGGGGGCGACGCCGTTCTGGCGCGCGGCGTACGGGCTCGACATCCCGGCGATGAAGCTCCTGCTGGCCAACGGCGCCGATCCCAAAGTCGCAACGAAGAAGCCCGCCGGCCGCCTGCGTGGCGACGACGCCCCGCCGGCCGAAGGGGCGGCGCCGAAGGACGAGTCTGGGCTGCCGCCCATTCCCGTGGGGGGGCCGGGGGTCTTCCCGATTCACGCGGCCTCCGGCGTGGGCTACGGCGAAGGCTACGCCGCCAACTCGCACCGCCATGCGCCCGACGCGTGGATCCCGGCGGTGAAGTACCTCATCGAGGCGGTGGGGGCCGACGTCAACGCGCGCGACCACAATGGCTTCACCCCGCTGCACCACGCGGCGGCACGCGGCGACAACGCGCTCATCGAATACCTGCTCTCCAAGGGAGCCGACATTCACGCGGTCGCGCGGCGCGGCCAGACGGTGGCCGACATGGCCAACGGTCCGGTGCAGCGCATCCCCCCGTTCGTGGAGACGGTGAAGCTCCTCGAGAAGCTCGGGTCGAAGAACTCCAACAAGTGCAAGTCGTGCTGACGACTGGCCGCTCGCGTTAGGCGCGGGCGGCAGGCGCTACCGCGCGGGGCGCGCCCGGCTCACGGATACGAGGCCCGCCCGCGCGAGCACGCCGTGGCGCCGGATGGCGGAGAAGTTCCCGGCGCCGGTCGCCCCCGGCAGCGTCATCTTGGCCTGGCTCAGGACCGTCGAGTCGGCGACGAGCTCCGCCGGGCCGGCCGGGACGCCGTTGAGCTTGAGGATGTAGGCCACCACATCGGCGTACTCGGTCTTCGCCAGCATCCCCGGGTTGTTGTCGGGCATGGTGGTGCTGATGTTCTTGAACAGGTCGAACGTCGTCTGCCCCCCCCACTTGAGGCGGAAGTCGGCGTTGGACAGGTCGACGCGCTCGTGGCACTCGAGGCAGACGCGGGTGAAGAGCTGCGCCCCTCGCTCGGCCTGGGCGTCGGTGTAGGAGCTGTCGGCAGAGGTGCGCACGGGCGCCGAGGCGTCCTGCGCCTCCGTGGGACGCGCCAGGAGTGAGGCGAAGAGAAGGGCGGTCGCGAGCGGGCGGATGTCGAGTCGCATGGCGGGAGAGGGGGGAAACAGGCAGCCGAAAATTGCCCGCCTGTCGCGCCGCGGGCAACCGGTGCGGTGTGCTCGGTGCCTGCGCCTGCTCTGGTACACCGGAACGACGGAGGGCGGCGCCGACAGGCACCGCCCTCCGTCTCGAACACCGTGCCGGGATGCCTAACGTGCGCTGTTCACGCAGGTCCCCTGGTCGCCGAGCCCCACCGCGAAGCGGAGCACGATGAGCGCATCGGAGGCATCCAGCGCCCCGTTGCAGTTGGCGTCGCCGTGTGGCATCACCGTCAGCGGCGAGGGGAGCTGGATGGCCGCCAGCCCGCGCTGGATGAGCAGGGCGTCGGCCGCGTTCACGATGCCGTTGCGGTCGACGTCGCCGCGAAGGATCGGCGGCTCCGTGATGAGCGGGAGCGTCCAGATCCCGCGACCGTAGGTGCCGGCCACCAGGCGGTTGGACGCCGCGTGGTAGACGAGGTCGGTCACCGGGACGAGCGGGAGCCCCTGCGTGAGCGACCAGCTCACGCCGGCGTCGATGGTCTCGAAGACGCCGAGGTCGGTCCCGGCGAAGAAGCGATTGCGCGACGGGGTGAAGGCGAAGGCGTTGACCGGGACGTCGGGGAGGTTGCCGGTGAGGTTGGCGAAGTTGGTCCCGGCGTCGGCGGTGATGAGGATCTTGGAGGGGCCGAAGCCACCGTGGGTGATGGCGAAGCGCCGCGAGTCGTTGGGGTCGCCGACGATGTCGGTGACGGGACGCTGCACCGCGGTGCCGCCGAACCAGTTGGTGCCGCCGTTAGGCGTCCAGAAGATGAATCCCGCGGTGGTGCCGCCGAAGATGACGTTCGGCGCGCCCTTGCCGATGGCGATGGCATTGATCTCGTTCTGCACGGTGGGGCTGAACTGGACCCACGTGGCCCCCAGGTCCTGCGAGCGCTCGATGGCCCGCGTCCCCGCCCAGAGCGTGCGTGGCACGAGGGGATCGATAGCGAACGGGGTGATGAACGGTGCCTGGAAGTTGAAGCGCGGGGGGATGTACGTGAGCGAGCGTGCGTTCACGTCGAGCCGGCCGAGCTGTCCACCCTGCCAGGACACGAGGACGGTGTTGGGATTGGTATAGTCGATCATGGCGTAGCCACCGTCGCCGTAGCCGACCCCCGACCAGAAGAGCGAGCCGCCGGACATCATGCTGCCGTTGTCCTGGGTACCGCCCACCACCACGGCGGGATTGGTCGGGTGCACCGCGATCCCGGGATAGAACTGGGTCGCCGAGATCCCGTTGTTGAGCGTCCGCCAGCTGCTACCGCCATCCGTCGACTGGAAGATGCCGCCGTCGCAGGTGGCGACGATGCGTCGCGAGTCGGCGGGGTCGAAGACGGCGCTGTGCCAGTCGGAGTGCACGTTGCCGGCGATGACGTTGAACGTGCTCCCGCCATCGCGCGATCGAAACAGGCGCACACCGCCGATGATCAACTTGTTCTCGTCGACGGGGTCGACGGAGAGGACGAGGTTGTACTCGCTCTGCGTGCCGAAGTCGCCCTCGTCGTACTGCTGCTGGAAGGTGATGCCGTTGGCGGCGAGCAGGGCCCACTGGCCGGTGAACTCATCCCAGCGCGCGAGGGTGCGGAAGGCGCGGTCGGACGGGTTGGCGACGATGGCCCAGACCGATCCCGGTCGTGCGGGGCTCACCGCCAGCGCGGTGCGGCCGAGCGAGGACGGGGTGCCGAGCGATTGCGAGATCAGCGCCCAGCTGGAGCCGCCGTTGGTGGAGATGTAGACGCCGTTGGCGGCGGCGCCGAACAGGTTGCCGATCGCGGCGTACCAGACTTCGGGGCGCGTGGGGTGCTGCACCACGTCGGTGGCGAAGCCCTGGAGCACGTTGCTCCACGAGGCGCCGGAGTTGGTGGAGCGGATGAGCCCGAGGTTGGTGGCGGCAAACAGCGTCGTGCCGGTGGCCGATCCGGCGGTCGCCCGATCGATGCTCACATGGTAGACGAAGCCCCCCAGCTGCCCCGCCGGGGCGAGGATGCTGGCGGCGACGCGCGTCCAGCTGTCGCCACCGTTGGTCGACTTGAGGATGCCGCAGCCATCGGTGTAGCCCACCGGATCGAAGGTCTCGCCGGTGCCGGCGTAGACGATGTCGGGGTTGACGGGATCGATGACGATGTGGCCGATGGCGGTGGAGCACTCGGTGTCGCCTAACGCCTGCCAGGACGCGCCGCCGTTCACGGTGCGCCAGATGCCGGCGCTGCCGGCGCCGGCGAGCATGACGCGCGGGTTGCGCGGGTTGATGGCGATGGTCGAGAAGCGCCCTTCGTCCTGCATGGGGGCCGAGGCGTAGCGCGTGTTCATGCTGATGAAGCCCATGGGCCCCATCGGCTGCCAGCGCTCGCCGGCCAGGCTGCTGGAGAAGGCACCGGCGCGCGCGGACGTCCGCATCTCGCGCATCGCCGCGACCTTGTCGTGCGGGACGCGCCCATCGGCGCCGGCCCGCTGCGAGACCCACCACTGGCGGCGCTGGCGCACATCGCCTTCGCGCATCTGCTCGCCGGTGAGCTGCTGCGCCGGGAGCGCGATGGGCCGGGCGCCGAGCGCCAGGAGGCCCAGGACCGCGAGGCGGAGGGCGGCGTGCATCGCGACGCGCGGCGACGTGCGCGGGGGGACGCTCAAGGAGGGGCTCATGGACTCGCTCGTGTTCTCGCTGATGTATTCGCTCATTTGGTCGCTCACGGGATCATCGTCAGTGAGAGCGCATTGCTCGTCCCGTTCGGCGTGACCACCGAGACGGCGAAGGTGCCGGGCGCAAAGGAGGAGGGGCGTCCGCGGGCGGCGGTGTCCGGGTAGGTCAGCGACATGGCGAACCGGATGGTCGCCCCCGCCGAGTCGGCGGGCAGCATGTCGAACGACGCGCGCCCGATGCGGACGGTGTTCGCGCCGACGACGAAGGTCCCCGTACCGCCCGGGACAAAGCCGGACCCGACCAGCGTGAGCGTCGGCGCCTCGCCCTTGCCCAGGCGAATCGTGTCCGGAGTGATGCGCGTGAGTCGCGGTGCAGCCGACGGGGTGCTGGCGGCGACGGGCGTGCTGCCGGCGACTGGGGTACTAGCGGCGACGGGCGTGCTATCGCCAGCTGCAGCGTCTGGGGTGGCGGCCGCCGCACTGCCGGCCGAGTCACCCGCGGTGCTGGTGTCGCTCGTGCTACCGGCCCGCGGGGCACAGGCCGTCGTCGCCGTCAGGAGCACCGTGGCCAAGAGCATGGTGGCCACGGGCGCGTGCTGGAAACGGCGCGTCGAATCGGGACGCATCATGGCTGGCGGCTCCGGTCGGGGGCGACGCGGACGTTCGGCATGCCGGAGAAGAGGGCGGCGCGCGTGTCCTGCACCTCGAGCTTGGGCGTCAAGTCGGCGAGCGCCACGCTGTGCAATTCGTCGACGAGGAGGCCGAGGCGGCGCAGCCCGCGCGGGTCGATGACCTTGGCGCGCACCCGGAAGAGGAGTCCACTGGGGATCCCCTTGGCGGCGGCGCCTGCCACGCGGTACTCGCCGATGATCGGGTTCATCGCGCGCAGGACGTTGTCGCTGACGCTGTCCGGACCCACGACCTGGAGCTGCAACGAGTCATAGAGGAAGCGCGCGGTGAAGCTCCCCACCGCTCCCCCGGTGTCGGCCTTGGCGAAGGCCGAGATCGTGACTTCGGTCCCGGCGCGGGCCAGGGTGTCGGAGACGAGGATCCAGGCGTTGGCAGAGATGGGCGGCGCGGCCGGGCGTGGCGGCGAGATCGTCGCACGTTCGTCGTTGCAGCCGGCGGCGAGCAGGGCGGCGCCGAGCAGCGCCAGTGAGGTGCGACGTGCCGTGCGACGCGCGGTGTGACGCGCGGCGTCACGCGCGGTGTGATGCGCCGTTGGCGCAGGGTGGCGGTCAGGCGTGGTGTGCGACATGGGCAGCAGTCCGGGAATCGGCGGATGGGCGCGCGGCGGGCGTGGCGTGTTGAGACTCGGCATGATCATGGCACCAGCGGGATGTTGACTCCGGTGCTTCGCGCCGCGAGGTTCTGCAGGTTGGTGTCGTACATCTCCAGCGGGTTGATCACGATCTCGCGGTTGAACAGGAAGCCGAGGCCGGCGTTGGAGGTGAGCGTCACCCGAACGATCGGGACGACGCCGCTGAGCCCCGACGGCGCGGTGAGGCTGATGCGCAGCGTGTTGAGCCCCGCGTCGACGCCGAGGACCACGTTGCCGACGAGTCCCTGTGCGTTGATGCTGGCGACCATCTCGTTCGGGATGCCCACGAGGATGGTGGCAGCGCCGATGGTCGTGGACCGCGTGTCGAGGACGATGTCGAAGCCCGCCGTGACGCCGGCGCGCACCTGGATGGGGGCGATCTGTGTCGTGCTGACCACGGGGCCGGTGGGGTCGCGCGGCACGGTCACGTAGACCGAGTCGCGGATGTTGGGCGACCCCGAACCGAAGGCGCGCACCCATGAGCTCCCGCCGGCGACGCCGGTGATGGCGCCGGTCGGGCGCACCGAGGCGGTGTTGGCGTTCATCGAGCTGTAGACCATGGACACCTGCGGCAGCGGATTGCCGAGCAGGTCGCGCGCGACGGCGCTCAGGTTGAGCGTGGCCCCCGGGTCGAGCAGGAAGAGGCGCTGCGCGGTGGTGCCGTACGTGACGCTCTGGACGCCGCTGCCGGGTGCATTCTGGATGTTGAGGTTCCCGGTCACGACGGCGGCCTGCGCCCCACTACTGAATCGCAGGCGTAGGGTCGGCGGGGGGAAGGCGTTGGCCGAGAGGAAGGTCAGCTGTTCGAAGCGCGCGACCCCCTGGTTGTCGGTGATGGCCACGTCGTTCAGCAACTCGCCGTTGGCGTCGAGCACGGTGGCGCGCACTGGGGCGCCGGCTCGGCGCACGACGTTGCCGGACGTATCCGCCAGTTGCAACGCTGGCTGCTGCAGGAGCGGCACGCCGACCGTCACCGTGCCGGACGGCTGCTGGAAGAAGGCGACGAAACGCGCCGGCCCGGCGTCGAGCTGGATGGCCGCACTGGTGACCGGCGCCAGCCCGCCCGTCGTGAAGACGAGCGTGCGCGGCCCGGCCGACCCGATGAGCCGCAACCCGGCGAAGCGCGCGACGCCGACGGCGTCGGTCTGCGCCGCGGCCCCCGTGAGCACACCGCCCCCCGTGGCGATCGCCGCGGCGACCCCGCGTCCGGCATCGGCGACGCCGTTGCCGAAGCGGTCGGTGACGCGCACCACGACATCCGAGGGGAAGGGGATCGTGTTCTCGACGACCGTGGGCTGCGACGTCACTTGCAGCTGCGACGCGTCGCCGGGGGCGAGGGTGATGCTCCCGGTGGTCGCCGACACCTGGTCGGCGGTGAAGCGGAGCTGCCGATTGCCGACGAGCCCTTCGAGGGCGAGCGAGGCGAAGGTCGCCTCGCCGAGCGTGTTGGTCGTGGCGGCGTTACCGGCAATCGCCCCGCTCCCCTGCGCCAGTGTGGCGGTGACCGGCGTCGGACGCGACATCGGGTTGCCGAACGCGTCACTGAGACGGGCAACGACGCCCGGAGCGATGACGACGCCCGCCCGTGCGAAGGTGGGGACGTTCTGCAGCGTGATGGTGGCCGTCGTGCCGGCTTCGAGGGCGACGGGGGGGGCGGCGACGGTCGGAAGGCCGGTGGCGGTGAAGGCGATCGTGCGCGGCCCCGCGCTCACGAGTCCGGAGAGCGTGAGCGCGCTGAAGGTGGCGATGCCGTTGGCGTCAGTGGTGGCCTGCGCCCCGCCCAGCGTTCCCGCCCCGCTCTGCAGCGTCGCGGTGATCACGGTCCCCGGTCGGTTGACGATGTTGGCGTACTGGTCTTTCGCGCGCACGACCGGCGCCGGGGTGACGGGGACGCCCGCACGAATGGAGGCGGGGAGTCCGGTCACCAGCTCGATGGTCGCCGGCGTGGCGGCGGCCGCGGTGGCGACGAGTTGCGCGCTGGCGGAGCCAGCCGTTGCGGTGAGCGTCTGCGACCCCGCCGTTGTCCCTAACGTCCATGTGCCGGCGGTCGCGCGCCCGTTGTCATCGGTTTGGGCAGAGGTCGAGCTGATCGTCCCGGCCGACGTCGTGAACGAGACCGTGGTGCGCGGGACGGGGAGGTTGTCCGAGGTGCGCACCGTGACGGTGATCGTACCCGAGACCGCCGCACCCACCGTTCCCGACGCCGTGCTGCCGGCGTCGAAGGTGACGGAGGCGGGTGTGCGCGTCGGCGGAGGCGTTACTCCTCCACCGCCGCCACCATCGCCCCCTCCGCCGCAACCGGACTGGAGGATGACGGCGACCGCCAGGACCAGGGCGCGTGGCACCCAGAGGTTCGATTGCCGGACTCGCATCGTGACTCGGCTCCCGTGTGCGGCGCCACCTCCCGGACTCGGGGACTGGCGCCTGTGTTCGGTTCACGCGCCGGGCGGCGCGAGGGGGCGGAGTATGCATCCCCAATCGGTAACGCGCGAGAAGTGTCCAATCCGGCTCATCCGGATCGTTACTCGCGGTCGGCTAGCTCGCCGGCGGATACCAGATTTCCCCTTCCAGCCGGGCCACACGGTCGCGCGCCGGACCGAGCGTCCGAAAGGCAGCAGCCGCCCGCCCCATCGCGATCGCCGAGGCCAGAGCATCGAGGGCGTCTTCGGAGGCCGCGGCGGCGTCACGGAAGTGGGCGGGGAGCGACGGGTGCACGCTCTCCAGGAAGTCCGCGCGCCCCTGCGCCTTCCCCTTGGTCACTGCCCCCGTGAGGAGCCGCGGATAGATCTCCACCACCAGCGGCGCCCGCGGAAGGCGCGGCGCGTCGAACGGCCAGATGGCGCACCCCGCCTGCTGCAGCGTCAGCAGGTGCGGCATCCCGCGAATCGCCCCCGTCCCCACCGAGCCGGCGCCGCCGACCTGCAGCGTCGACTTGGGACGAATGCCCGCGACGGACGGAACCTCGCGCTCGGTGCGCCGAAAGTGCTCGGGGACGATTGGGCGGGGACACCCCGGTCGCCCCCAGAACGGATAGGGCGCCTCGGCCAGCCAGCGCTCCCCCTCGCGCGCCGCGAGCGCCCACGCCGCGGGGGCATGGCTCAGCTGATGCTCGATCAGGAACCAGGCGGGAAACGAGAACGAGAAATCGAGCCCGATCACGACGTTGGGATCGCGCGCGACCTCGTCGAGGAGGTGCGCGACCAGCCCCTCCCGCGAGCGGCCAGACTCGAGTCGCACGAGGCGCATGTCGCTTCCGCCTGATGCCGCCCTGCACTCGGCGAGCCAGATCTTGCGCGCGGCGCCGGTCGCGGCACCCGACCAGTCGACCGCGAGGATGCGAGGGAGCATCCGCGGATGCTAAGCGGGGCCCGGTCCCTCGTCCACGACGCGCTGGCCGGAGGCCGACGATGGCCCGCGAGCGGCGGCGGGGTCGCTGCGGTTGGGGACGAGCGGTAGACTCCGCGCCATGTCGAACCCCTTCGCCATCCTGCTCGAGCCGGTCCGCATCGGGCCGGTGACGTCGCCGAACCGCTTCTATCAGGTGCCGCACTGCAACGGCATGGGGTGGCGGATGCCGGAGGCGTTGGCGGCGATGCGCGGGGTGAAGGCCGAGGGGGGGTGGGGGGTCGTCTGCACGGAAGAGGTGGAGATTCACCACACCAGCGACCTGTCGCCGTACTTCGAGGGGCGGCTCTGGGAGCGCGAGGATTCACCGGCGCTCGCGCGCATGGTGGAGGCGGTGCATGCGCACGGGTCGCTGGCAGCGATCGAGCTGGTGCACAGCGGGGCCAACGCGGTGAACCTCTACTCGCGCGCGACGTCGCTGGCTCCCCGGTCGATGTCGGTGCTCGGCGGGAGCGGATACGAGCCGACGCAGGCGCGCGCGATGACCAAACAGGACTTCCGCGATGTGCGCCGTTGGCATCGCGCGGCGGCGCTGCGGGCGCGTGACATCGGCTTCGACATCGTGTACTGCTACGCGGGACACATGCTCACGCTGCCGATGCAGCTCCTCTCGCGTCGCTTCAACGACCGCCACGATGAATACGGCGGGTCGCTGGAGAACCGCGCGCGCCTGCTCCGTGAGCTCATCGAGGAGACGCGGGAGGCGGTCGGCGCGCGCTGCGGGATCGCCGTCAGGCTGGCGGTGGACGAGCTGATTGGCCAGGACGGGCTCACCAGCGCTGGCGAAGGACGCGACGTCGTGGAGATGCTCGCCGAGCTTCCCGACCTGTGGGACGTGAACATCAGCGGGTGGAGCAACGACTCGGCGACGTCGCGGTTCACGAAGGAGGGGTACCAGGAGCAGTACTGCGGCTTCGTGAAGTCGGTGACCAGCAAGCCGGTGGTAGGGGTGGGGCGCTACACCACGCCCGACGCGATGGTCTCCGCGGTGCGACGGGGGGTGCTCGACCTCATCGGAGCGGCGCGCCCCTCGATTGCCGATCCGTTTCTCCCGGCCAAGATCCGCGATGGGCGCTGGGACGAGATACGCGAGTGCATCGGCTGCAACATCTGCGTGTCGGCCGACTTCAAGCTCGTCCCCATCCGCTGCACGCAGAACCCGACGATGGGAGAGGAGTGGCGCCGCGGCTGGCACCCCGAGCGCATCGCGGCCCGCTCGAGCGACGAACAGGTGCTGGTGATCGGCGGAGGGCCGGCGGGGCTCGAGTGCGCGCGGGCGCTGGGGCAACGCGGCTACCAGGTGGTGCTGGCCGAACGACGCGACGAGTGGGGGGGGCGCGTGGCGCGCGAGGCGCGCCTGCCCGGGCTCACCGAGTATCGACGCGTGGTCGACTGGCGACTGGACCGACTACGCGCCCTGCCAAACGTGGCGCTGTATCCGGGGAGCGAGGTGTCGGTCGACGACGTGCTGGAGTTCGGGGCGCCGCACGTGATCGTGGCGACCGGTTGCACCTGGCGACGCGACGGGATCGGGCGCAACCAGTGGCGTCCCGTCCCCGGCGTCGAACGGGCCGCCGTCTTCACCCCGGACGACATCCTCGACGGACGCCTCCCCACGGGGCGGGTGCTCATCTACGACAACGACGGCTTCTACCTGGGCGGCGTGATTGCCGAGCGGTTGGCGCACGCGGGGTGCACGGTCACGCTGGTGACGCCGGCGCCGCTGGTGTCGTACTGGACGCAATACACGCTCGAACAGGAGCGCGTGCAGGCACGCCTGCGTTCGCTCGGCGTGCGCATGCACACGCAGCGCACCCTGCTCGCGCTCGACGTGGGGAGCGCGCGCTTCGCCGACGCCCTGCGCATCGAGGAGGTCGAGGACGAGCACGACGCGGTCGTCCTGCTCACCGACCGCATGCCCTCCGACGCGCTCTACACCTCGCTGTGTCCGCTGGTGGAGGATGGGCGCCTGACGACGCTGCGGTGCATCGGCGACGCCGAGGCACCAGGGATCATCGCGCAGGCGGTCTTTGCGGGGCACCTCGCGGCGCGCGAGTTCGGGACGGTACCGACGGGCGACACGCCATTCCGAGTGGAACGCTGGCCCGGCGGGGTGGGCGCCACGCCGTTCGAGGCCCGCTGAGCCGGGGCTCGAACGCGCGAGTGCAGGGCTGAAATCCTAGCGTGCCGGGTGCGCGTCGCGCTGGCCGGGGGCGACGACCCGTCCCAGCCACGTCGGCAGGGCGTGCAGGTGGTCGAGGTGGTCGGGGGCGCTGTTGCCGGCAAAGCCGATCAGGGTGAATCCGCCGGCACGGATCATCGAAGTCTGCTGCATCCCGTTAGGTCCCCACGCCAGGACGGCCTCACGACTGAGCGCGAGTTCGTGCAGGAGCCAGTTGGCGGTCTCGGTGGTGCTGGCGAAGGTGCCGGGGAAGACCTCGGAATGCGTGACCAGCATCCGCACCTCACCGCGCACCGCCCGTTCGGCAAAGCGGCGCAGCGACTGGAGGTTGGCGGGATCGAGCTGTCCGCTGTCGGCCAGGACGCGCCGGTCGGGGAGGTAGCCGGTGTGGATGCCGTCGAGGATCACGACCCCGCGGATCGACGGGAGCGCGGCGCGATCGGCGAGGATCGCGCGCACCGCGCCGTTGCCGGCGCTGAAGGCGCTGAGGTAGACGCTGCCTAACGTTTGCGGGGCCCCGCGTGCAACGCCGACTTCGTTGGTGACACGATCGAGGAGGGCCCGCCATGCGCCGGCGTCGCGAAAGGGGCGCTCATACGCCGATGACCCCGGCGCGAGATTGACGACCGCGACCACCATCGACGAATCCACCGCTCGGGCGGCGTCGACGGCGAGGTAGGCCGGGCCGAGGAAGTGGATGAGCAGGTCGAACGACCCGGACGGAGGCCCTCCTGTGGGGAGGTGCAGTTCGACCGGTCGGGAGAGGATCCCCTCGAGCATGACACGCCGCGTGGGCAGGACGTGTGGTGCGAGGCGTCCGTGGGCGCGCGTCGTTTCCATCATGGGTGATGGATTCTGCGCGGCGGGGGGCGGCGCGGCACCCGGCGCCGCGATCGGTGCCGGCGAGGCCGAGGGAGTGGTCACGGGTGCGGCCGTCGGCGCTCCAGCGGCCGTCACCGTCGGCGAGGATCGTGTCGTCGAGCAGGCGACCGCGGCGCCGAGGAGTGCGGCGACGCCATGGAGTTGGCGGAGGGATCGGCGGAGGCGTCGGCCGAGGAGTCGTTGAGCGACCGCGGCGGTTGCACGGAGGGTGGTCACGCGACGAAACTGTCCCGCGCGCCGCGCGCTGACCAGTGTCGGCCTTGCGCAGGGCGGCTACTTTGCAGAAGGTCACCGGCGCCGCGCGACCGCGGCACCGGGCACTCGCCTCCCCCGAGCCCGCGACGACACATGAGCATCGAGAAGCATCCGCCGCGCGTGGAGGAGCTGGCCAATGCGCTGACGCACGGCATCGGGCTGCTCGCCAGCCTCGTGGCGCTGCCGATCCTCGTGATCACGGCGCTGCGTCGCGCCGACCTGCTGCAGATCGTTGGGGCATCGATCTACGGCGCGACGCTGATCATGCTGTATGGCGCCTCCACCGCGTACCACGCGGTCCGGCCGTCGCCCATCAAGGCGGTGCTGCGCCGGGTCGATCACTCGGCCATCTACCTCCTGATCGCCGGGACTTACACCCCGTTTGCCCTCGGGCCGCTGCGCGGCGTGTGGGGGTGGGCGCTGCTCGGGGCGGTGTGGAGCATGGCCATCGTGGGGGTGGTGATCAAGAGCGTGAAGGGGATCCGCAAGCCGTGGCTCTCGACGACGCTCTACGTGCTGATGGGGTGGTTCGCCGTCGTCGCCATCGGCCCGCTCGTCTCGCGCGTGGGGTGGAACGGGCTGGCGTGGCTGCTCGCGGGGGGGCTGTGCTATACCGGGGGCGTGGTCTTCTACGCCACCGACCACAAGGTGAAGTTCGGGCACGCGGTCTGGCACGTCTTCGTGATGGCCGGAAGCGTCTGCCACTTCGCGGCGGTGCTGCTGTACGCGGGGGCGCCGACCGCGGCGTGATGCGCGCGCGGCGTGCGGCGCGAGCGGAGTCGCGCGCACGCCGCATCGTCGCGAGGACTGGAGGGGGGGCGAACCGCGCGTAGCTTGTCGTGCTCCATCACCCCGCAACCTCATGAAGCGTCTCGCCCTCTCCGCCGTCGTTGCCGGCGCGGCACTCCTCACCGGCGGTGACCTCCCCGTCGCTTCGGCCACCGCACCGATGCCCTTCGTGTCGCGCGCGCCCTCGGCCGAGGTAGCCTCGCCACGGCGCGAGGCGGTCTCGCCGCGGCGCGCCGTGGTGCAGCGGCTCAAGGTCACCGTCCTCTCGACGATGCTGGCGGGCGATCCCGGGCGGGGAATTGGCGAGTGGGGCTTTGCCGCACTCCTCGAGGTGGATGGACAGCGCCTGCTGATCGACACCGGCGCGCGTCCAGGGACGGTGCTGCAGAATGCACGCGAACTGGGGATCGACCTCTCGACAGTCGGGCACGTGGTCCTCACGCACAACCACGACGATCACACCAACGGGCTGCTGACGCTGCGTCGCGAACTGCGGGCGAAGAACCCGGTCGCGCTGCAGGTGGCCCACGTGGCGCCGGAGATCTTCTACAGCCGCGGGGCGAGCAACGGCGTCGAGCGCAACGGCGTGTTGCGGGAGCGATCGAACTACGAAGCGTTAGGCGGCCGGTACGAAGTGCACCCCTCGGCGACCGAGCTGCTCCCCGGCGTCTGGTTCACCGGGAGCATCCCGCGCGTGCACCCGGAGCGGAACTTCGGCGGCGTCGGGGGGCGCGGCATGGGGACGGTCGAGACCCCCGCCGGCGCGGTCGAGGACAACGTCCCCGAGGATGCGTCGCTGGTGATCAACACGGCAGAGGGGCTGGTGGTCATCACCGGGTGCGGCCACGCGGGGATCGTCAACATCGTGACCAAGGCGCAGGCGATGGTCCCCAACACCACGGTGCATGCAATCGTCGGCGGCATGCACCTGCTCAACGCCAGCGACGAGACGCTGGCCTGGACGGGGGGCGAACTCAAGGCGCGCGGCGTCGACTACCTCCTGGGGGTGCACTGCACCGGGGTGGAGGCGACGTACCGCCTGCGGTCGCTGCTCGGGCTCTCGCGCAGCGCGGCGGCGACCGGCGCGGTGGGGTCGTCGTTCACGCTCGGGGCGGGGATCGATCCGCTCGCCCTCGCCCGTTAGGCGCGCGCATGGCCCTGTCCGCGACGATGTACACGTTCGACATCTCCCTGTCGGACGTCGATCGCAACGTGTACGAGACGCTGGCGCTGCGCGTCGCCTGCCATCCGTCGGAGACGGAGGAGTACCTGTGGACGCGGGTGCTCGCGTACTGTCTGGAGTACACCGAGGGGATCACCTTTTCCAAGGGGCTCTCCACCCCCGACGAGCCGGCGGTGATGGTGCGCGACCTCACCGGGGCGCTGACGGCGTGGATCGAGGTGGGGGCGCCCGACGCGGCACGGCTGCACAAGGCGAGCAAGGGGGCGCCGCGCGTGGCGATCTACACGCACAAGGACCCGCGGCTCGTCCAGCGGCAGTACGCCGGGGAGCGGATTCATCGCAGTGACGCGATCACCCTCCACGCCGTCGATCGCGAGCTGCTCGACGCACTGGTCGCGCGCCTCGACCGGCGCATGTCGCTCGACCTCTCGGTGACCGAGCGACACCTCTACATCACGATCGGCGGGGAGACGCTGAGCGGCGAGGTGGTGGGCCACCCCCTGACGGCGGAGTAGCCCACGCGCCGCCGGCTACAGGTGGTTTCAAAACCCGTCGCCGCGCCGTTGCCGACGCCGTGCGCCGGCGCTGCGGCAACGGGTTTTTGAACCACTCTTAGTCGAAGCGGAGCGCGCGCATCGGGTCGACCTGCGAGGCCTTGAGAGCCGGGACGTAGCCGGCCGCCAGCGCCACGAGCCCCAGGACGATCGCGCCGCCGATCGTGGCGACGAGGTCGAAGCCCTTCACGCCGTACAGGAGCGACTGCGCCCCGCGTCCCATGGCCAGCGCGGCGGCGATCCCGATGAGGCCGCCCACCACCACCATCATCGCCACCTGCCGCAGCACCATCCCGCGGACCATCCCCCCGCTGGCGCCTAACGCCATGCGCACCCCGATCTCGCGCGTGCGCTGTGCCACCGTGTAGGCCAGCACGCCGTACAGCCCCACCGCCGCCAGCAGCGTCGCCAGGATGGCGAAGGCCGCGCTCAGCGTGCTGATCATCCGGTCCATGAAGACGTTCTGGTTCACCTGCTGCGGCAGCGTGCGCAGGTCCTCGACCGGCAGGTTGGCGTCGAGCTTGGCGATGAGCCGCGGGATGCTCTGCAGGAGCTGTTCCGGCTCCGAGGACGATCGCACGTAGAAGTTGAGCGCGCCGATCGTCGAGTCCTGGCGCCAGGGGAGGAAGTACTGCGGCGGGATCGCGTCCTTCACCTGGCTGTACTTGGCGTCCTTCATCAGCCCGACGATCTCGATGTTCAACTCGCCCGTGGGGCCGTCGTCGGAGATGCGCTTGCCCACGGCGTCCTTGCCGAGCTTGAACTTGCGCGCGAACGCTTCGTTGACGATGGCGACGCGTGGGGCGCCGAGGGCGTCCGAGGCCGTGAACTCGCGCCCCGCGAGCAGCGGGATACCTAACGACGACAGGTAGGCGGTCCCGACCTCGTTGAAGCTGGCGCCCGTGTCGGTGTCGGGATCGGCCTGGAACCCCTCGACGCGCACGCTGTTGCCCCAGTTGTTCCCGGCCAGGATCCGCACCAGCCCCGACGAGACCGCGGTCACGCCGGGGAGCGCGGCCAGTTCCTCCTCGACCCGCTGAAAGAGCGCCTTCGATCGTGCGGGTTCGTAGCCGCTGCGACGCGGGGAGATGATGAAGGTGGCGACGTGGTCGATCTTCACCCCCAGGTCGACCTTGCTGATGTTGTCGAGCGAACGGATGAACAACCCGGCGGCGATGAGGAGCGACATCGAGAGCGCGATCTGCGCCGTGACGAGCGAGGTGCGGAAGCGCGTCGCGGCCCGGTGCGAGGAGAGGTTGCCGGCGTTGGAGCGAATGGTCCCGATGAGGTCCGCCCGCGTGGAGTGCAGGGCGGGAAAGAGCCCGAACAGGATCCCGGTCAACACGGCGGTAATGGCGGCGAAGAGCACGACGTTGGCGTCGAGCGAGAGGGTGAAGACCCCCGCCGCCTCGTCGGGGAGCATCCCCGCAATGGCCCCCAGCGTCCAGCGTGCCACCACGAGCGAGGCCGCCCCTCCAATCAGCGACAGCAGCACCGACTCGGCGAGGAGCTGTCGCATCAGTTGCCAGCGCGCGGCGCCGATGGAGAGGCGGACCGCCATCTCCATGGACCGGTTGGCGGCACGCGCGAGCAGGAGGTTGGCGATGTTGGCGCAGGCGATGAGGAGGACGATGCCGGTGATGGAGAAGAGGAGGATGAGCGGGAGTCGGGCCTCGGTGTGCAGGTCGCTCTGCCCCCGCGCCCCCGGCGTCAGCGTGACCTTGCGCGCCTTGAAGCGCTGCAGCGTCGCAGCGCTGATGTTCTCCTGCTGGGGGGCCTCCACGTCGGTGATGATCGGCCCATAGATCGCATTGATCCCCTCGGACGCCTGCGCGAGCGAGCCCCCGTCCTTGAGCCGCCCGAAGACGTACGCCCAGTAGGCGTTGCGGCGATCGAAGTCGCCGGCGTTGCTGCCGAGCGCCCCCCGCATGGTGAGCGGGACGAAGACGCGCGGGTCACTGCCAAGCGTCGTTCCCCTGAAGCCGTCGGGGGCAACGCCGATGATGGTGAGCGACTGCCCGTTGACGACGATCACCTGGTCGATGACGGCCGGGTCGCTCCCGAGCTGCGTCTCCCAGAAGCGATGGCTGAGCACGGCCACGGGGTGCCCGGCGATGTTCCGGTCGTCGGCGGGGCCGATGAGTCGCCCGCGTGCCGCCTGCACGCCAAGTGTAGGAAAGTAGGAGCCGGACACGAGCATCCCCTCACCACTCAGCGTCTGGTTCTTGTAGGCGATGTTGGCCCCGAACGAGCGGTGCGCCGCCAGTCCGCGCAGGACCGTCTGCGATCGCTCGAGGTCGCGGAACATCGCGTACGAGAAGACGTCCTCGCAGGTCCCCGCCTGGTTGCACGACGTCGAGCCGGGCTTGGGGCCGGGCGCCGAGAGGTTCACGAGTTGCTGCGGCGCCGCGACGGGGAGGGGGCGCAGCAGCATCTGGTTGAACAGGGAGAAGATCGCCGCGTTGGCCCCGATGCCCAGGGCGAGCGAGAGCACGGCCACCGTCGTGACGAACGGCGACTTGAGGAGCGTGCGGAGGGCGTACTTGAGGGTCAGCATGTCGCGAGTCGAGTGAGACCGGAGGGGGAGACAGGTCGTTGGACAGCCGCGGACGGACGGGGGTTTGCTCCTCCGGGCCGATGGCGTCGGTCCCGATCCGGCGACATCGTGTTGCGGTCGACGCTCCTGCGGGCGCTCCCCGCCGTCGCGACTCCCCTCATCACACCGTCGCCATGCCCGACATCCTGCACGACTTTCCGGTGCGCGCGCCGGCGCTCCGGACATGGGCGATGTTCTCCACGCCGGTGGGACTGGACGCGTGGTGGACGTTACGAAGCGAAGGAGAGGCCACGTTAGGCGCGACGTACCGCTTGTACTTCGGCCCCGACTACGACTGGCGGGCCCGGGTCACGGCCTGCGAGCCGGGGCGCCTCTTCGAGCTCGAGTTCACCGAGGCGATGCCCGATTGGCGCGGGACGCGCGTTCGTGCCGAGCTGTCGGAGCAGGACGGGGTGACGACGGTGCGCTTTGCCCATCTGGGCTGGCCGGAGCGGAGCGAGCACTTCCGGGTGTCGTCGTTCTGCTGGGCCATGTACCTGCGGCTGCTGCGGCGCCACCTGGAGGTGGGGGAGGTGGTCCCCTACGACCTTCGGCTGGAGGCCTAGCCGGGGGGCTCGGGCGCCGTTTCAGGAGTGACGATGGGACGTCGATACTCCGGAGGGCACCCCCGAACGCCCTCCTCCGACACCCGCCCGCGTGCCGCGCTCGTTGTTCCGTCGCCGCTCCTCGAGAGTCCTCGCGCTCGCCCCACTGCTCGCCGCTGTGCTCGCGTCGTCGCCGGCGGCGCCGCTCGAGGGGCAGATTCCCCGGCAGGCGGAACGGGCTGCCGTCGCCGCTGTCGCAACGCCACCTGCTCGCACCGGCGATTCACTGCCGGACATGTCGGCGGACTCGGAACTCGTCGGGCTGACCGGCGTGGCCCGCGCGCGTGCGCTGGCCAAACGCGTGGATGCAGAGAAGAACGATCGTCCGGCCGAGGCGGTGCTCCACGGGCGGGAGGCGCTCGCGATCCTCGCGAAGTGGCCCGACCCGGCGACCCATGTCGCCACGCTCAACGAGATGGGGTGGGCGTTGATGACGCTCTCCCGCTACCAGGACGCCATCATCCACCTCAACCTGGGGCTGGCGATCGCCGACTCGTCGGGCGACCAGCGCGGGAAGGCGCGCGCGTACAGCAACCTCGGGACGCTCGCGCAACGGCGCGGCGATCCGGAGGTGGCGGTGGAGCGGTTCACTCGCGCCCTGGAGACCCAGCGCCGACTGGGACACGCGCGCGACGTGGCCAACTCGCTCAACAACCTGGGCTTCGTGTACTCGACCGACCTCGCCGAGTACGCGCAGGCGCTCGAGCTGCACCAGGAGGCATTGGAGACGCGCGAGCAGTTGGGGGACTCCAGCGCGATTGCGCTCTCGCTGAACAACATCGGGATCGTGCACGCGCGGCTGCGGCAGCACGACCTCGCGCTCTCGTACCTGGAGCGTGCGCTGGCCTTGCGCCGGGCGCTTGGCGAGCGCGCGCGCATCGCCGCGACACTCAACAACATCGCCGACACGTGGGAGGAGAAGGGCGACTTCGCGCGCGCGCTGGTGGCGCATCGCGAGTCGTTCGTCCTGCGCCGCGAGATCAACGATCCGAGCGCGCTCGCGCAGTCGCATCGCAGCCTTGGCGTGGCGTTCCAGGCACTGGGGGCGCGTGATTCGGCGCGCGTGCACCTGGCGGAAGCGGCGCGCCTGGGCGACTCGACCGGCGACCAGGGGCTCATCGTGCGCAACCTCCTGGCGCTGGCGGCGCTGGAGCAGGTGGAGGGGCGCCACGCCCAATCGGAGGCGCTGAGCCGACGTGCGCTCTCGATCGGCGAGGGGATGGGGGCGCGTGAGATGGTGCGACGCGCGCTGCAGTCGCTCGCCGATGCGCAGGAGGCGGGGGGCGACCATCGCGGGGCGCTCGCCACGCACCGGCGCTTCAAGGCGGTGAGCGACTCCATCTTCACCGACGGCACGGGGCGGCGCGTGTCGGGGCTGGAGCGTCGGTACGCGGCGGTGCGGCGCGAGCGCGAACTCGAGCGCCTGCAGCGGCAGGAGGCGGAGAGCGCGATGACGACGCAGCGGCGCACCGTCCAGCGCAACAGCTTTGCCGCGCTCGCGCTCCTGCTGGCGCTCGCGCTGTGGGTCCTGCATCGCCGGCGCACGGAGAAGGCGCAGCTGGCGGAGACGCTGAGCGTCACCGATCCGCTGACCGGCGTCCCCAATCGTCGCTACGTGCAACGCACCGTCCCGGGCGACGTGGCGGCGGCGCTGCGTCGGCACCGCTCAGTGCCGCTGGGCGAGGTGGCGCGCGACGCGGACATCGTCTTCCTCCTCATCGACATCGATCATTTCAAGCGCGTGAACGACACCTACGGCCACGCAGCCGGCGATCGCCTGCTGGAGAACGTGGCGAAGCAGCTGAGTGCGGTCGTGCGCGAATCGGATGTGGTGGCGCGGTGGGGGGGCGAGGAGTTCCTGGTGGTGTATCGTTTCACCAACCGCGACCGCGTGGCAGAGCTGGCCGAGCGCATCCGGGCCAAGATCGAGTCGCTGGAGACGGTGCTCCCGGGTGGGGCGGTGATCAAGGTGACCTGCTCCATCGGCTTTGCGGCGTTCCCCTTCACGCGCAGCGCTCCGGAGAGCGTGGGGTGGGAGGGGATCGTCTCGATCGCCGACCTGGCCGCCTACGCGGCCAAGCGCAGCGGACGGAACTGCTGGGCGACCTTCCGCGCCGCGACGACCGAGACCGGCGACGCGTCGATGAACGACGTGACGCTGGCCGAGATCGACGCTCGCGTGGCGGAGCGGCGCGTGGTGCTGGAGACCTCGTCGGGGGTGCACCAGACGCCGGGAGCGCTCGACGAGGCCGACGAGCCGACGGCGTTCTGAACGCCCGATCGACGGGCCGCATGCGCCGGCGTTCGCGCTGCTCATGGCGCTGGTTCGGCGCAGGCCCGGCAACGGCTCCGTCGCCGCGGACCCGTCGGTTCCGGCGCTGCCCCCCGCTCCGACCCCAGCTCTGGCCTCGGCTCTGACCCTAGCTCTCCCCCCGGCACCGTCAGCGTTCGGCGCATAGCGGAAGCGCCGCACCCGCTCTATCGTATGCCGCGGCGACGTCTCCCCTGACGGGCGCCCCGCGCCACCTCCGTGGGAGTGGGGTGCCGCGGACTCCGGTCGCCATACGAGGTCGCGTACATCGCGGCCCCACGAGGAGGGTCAGCCTTGGCTCGTCGTCATCGCCCATCGCCGTTTCGCCCGTCGTCCGTGGCCCGTGCCCGCTGTGCCGGTGGGGCCGGTGTGCTCGCGTTGCTCCTGGCGGCGCCGTTCGCACTTCCCGCGCAGCAAGGCGGGGCGCCGGTCAACGATCGCCCCAATCCGTTCACCACGATCGAGGGGTGGGCGAAGATGCCCGAGGGGCGCACGTGGGGATCGACGAGCGCCGTGGACATCGATCCCGACGGGACGAGCATCTGGGTGGGCGAGCGGTGCGGGGCGAATACGTGCGTGGGCTCTACCCTCGACCCGATCCTCAAGTTCGACGCGACCGGGAAGCTGGTCAAAAGCTTTGGTGCCGGGATCATCATGTGGCCGCACGGCATCCATGTGGACCGCCAGGGGAACGTGTGGGTGACCGACGGGCAGGACAACCTGCCGCGCCGTCCGCGCGGCGCCCCGGCCGACGCCCCCCTCCCGCCGGCGCCGGCCAAGGTGGTCGGGCACCAGGTGCACAAGTTCTCGCCCGACGGCAAGCTCCTGCTCTCGCTCGGTGCCCCAGGAGGCGGGCGCGATGCCAACTACTTCTGGCAGCCGAACGACGTGCTCGTGGCCCCGGACGGGAGCATCTTCGTGGCCGAGGGACACGGCGGCGACAACGCGCGCGTCCTCAAGTTTGCGGCTGACGGCAAGTTCCTGATGGCCTGGGGGAAGAAGGGGACCGGGCGCGGGGAGTTCGACCAGCCGCACGCGCTGGCGCTGGACTCGCAGGGGCGCCTCTTCGTCGCCGATCGCTCCAACAATCGCCTCCAGATCTTCGACCAGTCGGGGAAGTGGCTCGACGAGTGGACGCAGTTCTCGCGCATCAGCGGGCTGTGGATCGACAAGAACGACGTGCTCTACGCCGCCGACTCCGAGTCAGGTTCGATCGAGCCGTCGCGCAAGGCGTGGCTGCGCGGGATCCGCATCGGGAGCGCCAAGGACGGGACCGTGCAGTACTTCATCCCCGATCCCGACGTGAACTCCCGCAACACCTCGGCGGCGGAGGGGGTGGCGGTGGACAAGAACGGGGTGATCTATGGGGCCGAGGTGGGGCCCAAGGCGCTCAAGCGGTACGTGAAGAAGTAGCGGGCGGCACGGCCGTCGCCCCGGACTTTCCCCAGCGAATGCTGGGGTCCAGCTGTCGGCGCATCACGGGACCACTACGGAGGACGTTGGCATGACGGGAGCGACTCGACGGGATTTCTTTGGACGCATGGCGACCGCAGCGGGGCTCATCGCGCTGTCGCCGGCGGCGGCGCGCGCGGCGGAGGTGCTCATGGCCCAAGGCGGTGGTCCCGCCTTCACCGGACGCCCCTTTGCGGCTGACGACTATGACAGCTACGCCAAGCTGGCCTCCAACGAGAATCCCTACGGTCCCACCGACGTGGTGATGGCGGCGATGACCGCGGCGTTCAAGTACTCCAACCGCTACGCCTATCCCGACGCCAACATCCTCGAGGAGATCGCGCGCTTCCACAGCGTGCAGCCCGACCAGGTGTTGCTCGGCGCCGGCTCAGGCGAGCTGCTCTCGGTGGCGGCGCTCGCCTTCCTGGGCGAGGGGAAGAAGGTGATCGGCGTCGAGCCGACCTTTCACACCGTCTTCCAGTACGCCACGGGAGTGCACGCCGACCCCATTCACCTGCCGCTGCGCGCCGACTACTCGCAGGACATTCCGCTCATGGTGCGCACCACGCGGCAGAACTGGCGCGATGTCGGGCTCGTGTACCTCTGCAACCCCAACAATCCCACGGGGCGCATCGTGAGCGCGGCCGACGTGAAGGCGCTGCTCGACGGAATCCCCGAGGATGTGCCGGTGCTGATCGACGAGGCGTATCACCACTTCGTGGAAGACCCGAGCTACGCGACGTCGCTGCCGTTCGTCGCCGAAGGGCGGCAGGTCATCATCACGCGCACCTTCTCCAAGATCAACGGGCTCGCCGGGATGCGGCTCGGCTACGCCATCGCCCCCCGCCCGCTCATCGAGCGCATGCGCCCGCACGCCATCGGGAGCATCAACGCCCTGGTGAAACACGCCGGCGCCGCCGCGCTCAAGGACACCGAGGGACAGGCGCGCGTGAAGCAGGTCAATAACGAACTGCGAGCCAAGACAGTGAAGGCGGTGCAGGGGATGGGCTACGAGGTGATCCCCTCGGAGGGGAACTTCTTCATGGTGCACATCAAGCGCCCGGTGGTCCCGGTGATCGCCCAGTTCAAGACGAAGGGCGTGCTCGTGGGACGACCGTTCCCGCCGATGACGAACCACCTGCGCGTCTCGGTGGGGACTCCGGCGGAGATGGAGCGATTCGTGGTGGCGTTCAGGCAGTTGTTCGCGGCATAACCGCGAACAACTGGACGACGAGAAGACGAGAAGACGGGAAGACGAGAAAGTTCGACAGCATAAAAGCTCGACACGGAGGTTCACGGAGGTAACACGGGGGTTCACGGAGGAAATCGGCGCTGCCGAGAAATCCTCCGTGAACCCCCGTGAATCCTCCGTGAACCTCCGTGTCCTGCTTTTGTAGTTGATCTACCTCGTCTTCTCGTCTTCTCGTCTTCCCGTCTTCCCGTCTTCCCGTCTCTACCGCAGCGCCAACGCGGTGAGCGCCGTCGAAGACCCCGCCCCCGACGCAAACACGATGTACTGCTTCCCCTTGTGCATGAACGTCATCGGCATGGCCGTCGTCTTGGCGGGGATGCGGACGGCGCCGACCTGCTTGCCGGTGGCCTTGTCGACGGCGAAGAGCTGCGGCGGCTGGCCGGGGACGCCGCCGTTGCGGCCGGTGCCGTAGATCATCAACGACTTGGTGGTGATGATCTGCGCCTGTCCACGTGCGCCCTGCGGCGGGAGCGCGACGCCGGCAAAGAGCGGGTCCTTGCTGGTGACGGGGATCATCCCGCCGTTAGGTGCCCACCACTTCTTGTCGCCGGTGTTGAGGTCGTAGGCGGTGATGCCGCCGTACTCCTTGGGCTTCGCGATGGAGACGTCGCCCAGGAGCGAGCGCCCGGCACGTGCCGAGAATCCCTCGCCCTGCAGGTCCTTGCGCGGCTGGTAGCCGGCCGGCGTGGGGAGTGCCCCTAACAGGCCGCAGCTGTCGTGCGGCGAGGAGAAGTCGAACTCCGAGCAGGGGTCCTTCTGCAGCGTGATGGTGCTGAGCCCCGTCTGCGAGCCGACGTAGACCATTCCGGTCTCCGGATCCACCGCGACGCCGCCATCGATGTTCACGCCACCCGAGGCGCCGGGGTTGTACCAGGAGCAGGTGAGTCCGCTCTTGCCGCCGTCGGCGGGCTGGCCGGGGATGTAGTACGGCCCCATGCGGCACTTCTGCGCGATCTTGAGCGCCGAGTCCTTGATGGCTGGGGTGTAGTCGATCAGGTCGCTCGCGAGCAGCCCCTGCTGCGAGAACGGGGCGGGCTTTGACGGCACCGGCTGCGTGGGCCAGGCCTGTTCCCCCGGGACCTCGCTGGCCCCGACGGGGGTCTCGACGATGGGCCAGATGGGGGCGCCGGTCACGCGATCGAGGACGTACATCCACCCCTGCTTGGTGGCCTGCGCGACGACCTTGCGCTTCTGCCCGTCGACGGTGACGTCGAGCACGTTAGGCGCGATGGGGGTGTCGTAGTCCCAGATGTCGTGGTGCACGAACTGGAAGTGCCACTGCCGCTTGCCGGTGCGCGAATCGATGGCGACGAGCGAGTTGCCATAGAGGTTCGCGCCGGGGCGATGGCCGCCGTATTCATCCATGAGCGGCATCCCGACCGGAACGTACACCAACCCCAGGTCGGGATCGGCGGCATACGGCGCCCAGGCGTCGACCTTGCCGACGCCGGGGGTCCCGAGCTTGGTCCCGTTCTTCCACGTCTCGGCGCCGAACTCGCCCGGCTGCGGAATGAGGTTGAACTTCCAGAGCGGCTTGCCGGTGCGCACGTCGTAGCCACGAACGAAGCCGTGGATGTTCTTCAGGCGGATGGGATAGTAGCCGTGGATGGACGAGTTGCCGACCACGATCACGTCGCCCACCATCTGCGCCGGGCTGCTGGCGGCAATTTGTCCCTCGCCGGGGTCGATGCCGATGGTGCCGTCGGCGCCGGTCCTGGTCTTCTCGTTCCACGTCTCGCCGGGGCGCGCCTTGCGAGCGGGGGCGGCGTCGGAGATGATGAGCGGGCCCGAGTCGTCGACCGCGAGCGGGACCATCGCGTAGCCCAGCCCTTCCATCAGGTCGACCACGCCGTTCTTCCCGAACTTGGGGTCGGGGATCCCGGTCTTGGCGTCGAGCGAGGCCATGTGGTAGCCTGGCGTCACGACGATCACGCGCTCTTCCTTGCCGTCGGTCCAGTAGGCGAGTCCGCGCCCGGCGAACTGGCGCGGCGCCTTCTGCCATCGGATCCCCTCGTCCAGGCGCCACATCCACAGCGTCTCGCCCGTCTCGGGATCGAGCGCGGTCGTCACGCGACGCGTGGTGGCGACGGTGAAGAGGCGTCCGTTGGCGTAGAGCGGCGTGGTGCGGTAGTACTCGTCAGCGCCAAAGGCCCCCGAGTTCCACGACCACGCCACCTTGAGCGAGTCGAAGTTGCGGGCGTTGATCTGGTCGAGCGCGGAGTAGCGCGTCCCCCAGGCATCGCCGGCCCAGAAGCGCCACTCGCCCGGGACGTTGCCACGCACGAGCGCCTTGCCCTGCGATGCGTCGGAGTCGCCGACGCGGACGAGCGACGCCGCGAGCAGCGCCCCGCCCACCAGTATCGCCGTCCCTAACGAGCGCCGAGTGGTCCATCGTTGGTTCATGGTCGTTTCGATCCTCGAGCGGTGTGGGTCCCACGAGAGCGTCGCCGTGATGGCGGCGCCTGGTTTCGCCTGCCGCCGCGCTGGGCGGCCGTGCCGGACTGCGGGTCGTGCGGGTCGTACTCGTCGTGCCGATCGACCGCCGCGATCAGCGGCCGGTGGTCTCGATGCGGATGCGCCTGGCGGCGGCCGCATCCGAGGGCAGTGCGTCGTCACCCGAAGGGAGGCCGTTGAGGCTGAGGATGTACGCGGTCACGTCGGCGTACTCCTCCATCGTTAGGCTCCCCGGGTTGTTCTTCGGCATCCGTTCCTGCATGTAGGCCAGCAGGTCGGAGAGGAGCTTGCCTCCCCAACTGTTCTTGAAGACGACCCCGGTGTGCGAGGCCGGCGTGTGGCATTCGCGGCACGATCCGACGTAGATGTCCTTGCCGCGCGCCGCTTGCGCGTCGGTGAAGACCCCCTTGAGCGTCGAACGCATCTCGCTCCCTTGCCCCTGCAGCGGCGCGGCGGCGGCCAGGACCGTACCGACCACGAGGGCGAGCGTCCAGCCGGCTGGCTGCGACGGGGACTTCACCAGCCGCGCGACGAGGGCCGCGACCCCCCACAGCACGGCGGCGGCGATCAGCAGGAGCATGAGGGTTCGGAGCAGGGAAGACAGGAGGGCGACGTCCACCGCCGGCCAGCGCACATGATACGCACGGAGCACGCCGAGGCGCTCGGTCATCCAGTGCCACGCCTCATGGGCGACGAGCGCCGAGGCGACGACGATGGCGGCGCGTTCGGATGGCAGGCGGCGCAGGACCCAGGCCAGGACGGGCACCGCGAGCGCGATCGCCAGGAGCTGCCCCAGCTCGACCCCCACGTTGAAGGCCAGGAGCGAAGCGAGCAGGTGCCGTCCGGCAAACTGCAGCGACTCACCGAGCGCGAAGGAGAAGCCGAAACCGTGCACGAGGCCGAAGCCGAAGGCGACGAGCCAGCGCTTCTCCAGCCGAGGTCCCACGATGTTCTCCAGCGCCATGAGGACGATGGAGGCGGCGATGAGGAACTCGATGAGCGGGGGGAACCAGGCGGCGGTCGGCGCCATGCCTAACGCCGACGCGACCAGGGTGAGTGAGTGGGCCGCCGTGAAGGCGGTGACCACGGCGACGAGCGGGCGCAGGCGCCGGAACGGGAGCACCAGGCAGAGCAGGAACAGCAGGTGGTCCAGCCCGCCCAGGATGTGCGCGAAGCCGAGCGAGACGAACTGCCACGCCGCCTGCAGCACCCCCGGATCGAGGCGCACGAGGCCGGGGTTGCCGGTGTACTCGTAGGCGCGCACGCTGCCGTCAGGGGCAACCCAGCGCATCACCGTCGTCGTCGAGACGCCGAGGTGCGCCAGCAACGGGCGCATGGAAAAGCGCGACTCCGGCGACGTGATGGGATAGTCGAGGACGACGTCGAGCATCGCCTGGCGCCAGGGGAGTTCGACGTCGTTGGCGAGCGGCGCCGCGGTGGCGTTGGCGACCGCGAGGTCGAACGATTCGAACGATCGGTCGGACGGCAGCACGATGCGCGTCGCCGCGATCGTCGGGCTCGGGAGGCGGCGCGCCCCCTCGTACAGCTCGAGGTAGCCGGCGATCCAGATGGTCGCGGCCTCGCCGAGTTGCGGCGTGAGGCGCGCGATGTCGAGGTAGGTGCCGCGGAGGAGCGGGATCTCGAGGTCGCGCACCGACTCGAGCGGGACGCGCACGGCCAGGCGCAAGCGTTGCGCCTCGGCACGGGCGATGACCTGTACCGCGACGCGTGCCGGCACCTCGTGCGCGCGTGCCGGACCGGCGACACCGAGCAGGAGCCCGATCCCGAGCACGAGCGCGACGTGGCACGCGCGCATCGCGCGCACGACACGTGCGGACCACGGCGTCGGTTGGCTCGGTCGAGGGAGTCGCGGAGTCATGCGTGGCACGGGTGACGACAGGCCATCTCACCGATGATCGCCGAGCCTCGGCAGCGCCGGGGGCGACGACCGTTGGTGAGAAGGCTTCTACGCAGTGGAGGCCGCCGATGCTGGATCGCGTCCCCTGTCTGGACGGCGGGGCGGCCACCGCCGTACGTTGGTCGCCGCTCGCCGCGCCGACGAACATACACGCCCCCATCGCGCGGGACAGGGGCGACCCACACGACCGGGACAGACGTTCATGACGCGTTCGCGGAAGCTGCTGGCGGCCACCCTGCTCGGGACCACGATCGTCGCCCTGGGGGCGAGCCAGCGAGCGCTGCAGGGGGCCTCGGAAGGGCAGGCGGTCCAGGCGCCGTCGTTCGAGGTCGACCCCTTCTGGCCGCAGCCGCTGCCTAACCACTGGGTCATGGGCTCGGCCATCGGCGTGGGGGTCGACGCGCGCGACCACGTCTTCATCGTGCATCGCCAGCAGACGCTCAACGCCCGCACCGAGGTGCTCTCCGCGGAAGCGGCCAAGAGCGGCGAGTGCTGCGTGGCGGCGCCGCCGGTGCTCGAGTTCGATCCGCAGGGCAAGCTGGTGAATGCGTGGGGGGGGCCGGGAGAGGGCTACACCTGGCCCGAGTCCAACCACGGCATCGCCATTGACCACAAGGACAACGTCTGGATCGGCGGCAACGGCAACGGCGACTCGCACATCCTCAAGTTCACGCACGACGGCAAGCTGCTGCAGCAGATCGGCATCCCGGGGAAGGGGGCCAACAGCAGCGCCACCGATCACTTTGGGCGCGTAGCCAAGATCTCCTTCGACGCGGCGGCCAACGAGGCGTACGTCTCCGACGGCTACAGCAACAAGCGCGTCGCCGTGCTCGACATGAACAGCGGCGCCATCAAGCGCTTCTGGGGGGCCTACGGCAACAAGCCGGAGGACACGAACCTCGGCCCCTACAACCCCGATGCCCCGCTGGCGCAGCAGTTCCGCAACCCCGTGCACTGCGCGGAGCCGAGCAACGACGGGCTGGTGTACGTCTGCGACCGGCCTAACGATCGCATCCAGGTCTTCCAGAAGGACGGGAAGTTCGTGAAGGAGGCGCGCATCGCCCCGCACACGCTCGGCGACGGCTCGGTGTGGGACATCGCCTTCTCCAAGGACAAGGCGCAGAAGTACATCTACCTGGCCGACGGGAAGAACGAGAAGGTCTACATCATCGAGCGGCAGTCGCTGGAGATCCTGACCTCGTTCGGCGATGGCGGACGGCAGCCGGGGCAGTTCTTCGCCGTGCACTCGATCGCCACCGACTCGAAGGGGAACATCTACACGACCGAGACCTACGAGGGGAAGCGCCTCCAGAAGTTCGCCTACAAGGGGTTGGCGCCGGTGACGGGGAAGAACCGCGGCGTCCCCTGGCCGGGGAAGCGGTAGCTGGGCCTCCCGCGGACGAAGCGGATCCCGACGGACGCTCCCACTCGGAGCGTCCGTTCCGTTTTCGGGGGCCTCGCTGGGGGGAGGGGGATGAAACGGGATCGAGGCGGTCGCGTAGTGCAGTCGTCGACATCAGATTGTACGGGTCCCCCAGACGCCCGCGGGGGGCCCGACACCCCGTTGCCCCACGAATCGCGTATGCAGGTTCAAGCTCCGACCCCCCGCGGCGCCCCCCGACGTTCCCGCCGCTCCTTCCCTGCAGGGTCTCGAAGCGCAGGCTCCGGCGACGGCCGGAACGGCGGCGCCGTCGGCCAGCGAGATGTATGAGGCGGCCAAGGCGCAGCGCAACGAGCTCAATCGGCAGCTGGGCCAGCTGGAGGAGAAGCGCCGGGCGATCGCCAGCCGATTGCGTGAAGGGGAGGTGTCGGGGGCCGACAAGGCGGGGCTCGAGGCGCGCCTCACGAACCTCGACGCGCGCATCCTCTCGATGAACCAGGAGCTCGCCGCGGCCGACGCGCGCGTGGCGCAGACCGCGGGCGTCCCCGGTGCGGTGCAAGCGAGTCGGCCGGAGGGAGCTCGCCGGGGGCCGCCGGAAGAGGTCATCGTGATGGGCTTCGTGCTCGCGATGACGATGGTCCTCCCGATTTCCATCGCGATCGCCCGCCGGATCTGGAAGCGCGGAACGCCGGCCACATCGTCTGCGCCGATGTCGCGCGAGATGGACGAGCGCCTTGGTCGACTGGAGCAAGCGATGGACGCGGTGGCCGTCGAGGTGGAACGGGTCGGCGAGGGGCAGCGCTTCGTGACGCGCGTCCTCGGCGCCGGCGCGGCCGAACCGCTCGCGGTGCGTGCGCGCGAGGGGATCGAGGTGCCGCGCTAGCTTTCGCTCGTGCCCTTCACCTTCTCTCACCCCGCTGCCGCCCTCCCCATCTGGCCCCTGATTCGCCGCGGAGTCCTTCCGCTGGCGCCGTTCGTGGTCGGGGCGATGACGCCGGACTTCGAGTACCTGCTGCGATTGGAGCCCCTCTCACTGGTGAGTCACTCGGTGCGGGGGCTCTTTGTTTTCTGCCTCCCGGTCGGGGCGGTACTCTGGGCGCTCTGGGAGTGGTTGGTGCGGCCGGTGGGGCGCGATCTCTTCGCGCTCACCCCGTCGCCAGTCGCCGACGCGGGCTCGTCGGCGCGCGACTCGAGTGCGCGCGCCTCGGGGCCTGGGGGGACGCGCCCCGGCGCATGGCTCGGCGTGGTCGTCGCCCTCCTGCTGGGGAGCGCGTCGCACGTGGGGTGGGATGCCTTCACGCATCGCTACGCCTGGGGGGGCGAGAACGTCCCGTTGTTGCGCGAGACCGCCTTCACCGTGGGCGGGACCGCTGTGCCGTGGTACAACGCGCTGCAGCACGCCAGCACGCTGCTTGGAGGGATGGTGGTCCTCGGCTGGCTCTGGGGCGAACTCACGCGAGGCGGGGGCGCGCTGGGGGCCCTCTGGGCGCCCCGCCGTCTGCGGCGCTGGCTGGCGTTAGGCGCGGTCGCGCTGGCCGTCGGGGCATGGAACGCCCCGCGCCGAGGGCAGATGGTGAACCCGCGCCGACTTCCGCTCGTGGCGGGCCGGCTGGTGGTGGGCGCGATGACCGGCTTCGCCGTAGCTTTGGTGGCGCTCTCGGTGCTGCACCGGATGGGGCGCTATCGTCTCATCGACCCGACGGGGACTCACCATGCGTGACGGTCAGCTGCAACGTTTCACGGTCGTAGCGCTCTGGGCGCTCGCGTTGTGCTCGCTCACGCGTCCGGTGGCTGTGTCGGCGCAGGCCGCGCCCCCCGCAATGCGCTGGTACAAGGGGAACACGCACACCCACACGCTCAACTCCGACGGCGATTCGTCGCCCGACGACGTGGCGCGGTGGTATCGCGAGCACGGCTACCAGTTCCTCGTCCTCAGCGACCACAACTTCATCACCGCTCCCGACGCGCTCAATGCGCTGCTCGGCGCCGACGAACGCTTCCTCCTGATCCCCGGCGAGGAGGTCACCGACCGTGTGCAGGGGAAGCCGCTGCACATCAACGGGCTCGCCGTCGAGCGCCTGGTCGCGCCGCAAGGCGGGACGACGATCGTCGAGGCGTTGCAGCGCGACATCGACGCCATTCGCGCCGCCAACGGAGTCCCGCACCTCAATCACCCCAACTTCGGATGGGCGGTGACGGCGGCCGACATCCAGCGGGTGAGGAACGATCGCCTCTTCGAGATCTTCAACGGCCATCCGATGGTGAACAACATCGGTGGCGGTGGGATGCCGGGGCTCGAGGAGATGTGGGACATCATCCTCTCGTCAGGCAAGCTGCTCTACGGCCTGGCCACCGACGACGCGCACGACTTCAAGCGCCCGGGCGATCCCTCGGCGTCGGGGCCGGGGCGCGGCTGGGTCGTCGTGCGTGCGCCGCGCCTCGGCGCGCGCGAGATCGTCGAGGCGCTGGAGCGCGGCGACTTCTATGCGTCGACCGGGGTGGAGCTGGTCGATGTGCAGCGCTCGACGTCGCGCGTGGAGATCCGCATCAAGCCCGACAGCTGGAGTCGCTACACCACGCGCTTCATCGGGCGTGACGGGCGCGTGCTGGCCGAGACGGCGGAGAACCCGGCGATGTACTCGATCAAGGGCGACGAGGGTTACGTGCGCGCCGTCATCCTCGAGTCCAACGGGAAGAAGGCCTGGGTGCAGCCCGTAATGCTGGGCGAGGGGCGGAAGTAGCGGTCGGTCGGGCGGCAGGGCCGGCGCGCCTGCTCACGCCCGGCGTTCCGCTGATCCCCGCGGGGGCGCGCTTCGTCCTCGGGAGGGGGGCAGGATAGCGCTCCCCTCCGCATGCTAGGGACGAACCGTTCCGTCTCTCCATCCCCCTTTTCTCCCTCGCCCCCGTGAGCCTGGCCATCGAACGCGTAGTCGTCGTGGACGACGAGCGCTTAGCCCGCGTGCGGGTCGCCGAGCGCATCCGCGCCATCGCGCCCAATGTTGCGTTGCAGGAGGCGGCCGACGGCCGCTCGGCGGCGCGACTGATCGATGAATGGAAGCCCGACGCCGTCTTCCTCGACGTGCAGATGCCGGAGATGGACGGCTTCGGCGTGGTGCAGGCGGTCGGCGCCGACAAGATGCCGCCCACCGTCTTCGTGACGGCCTACGACCAGCACGCGTTGCGAGCCTTCGACGTGGCGGCGGTGGACTACCTGCTCAAGCCATTCGACGACGAGCGTTTTGCGGCTGCGTGGGAGCGGCTTCGCAACCGCGCTGCGGCTGGCGGCATCGCCGCCGAGGCGCGGCGCATCGGGGCACTGCTCTCGGCCATTGGCGGGACGGTGCCGCTGGCCGATGCCGCGCCGACCGACGAGGAGGAGAAGGGGAGCACCTATCTGGACCGGATGATGGTGCGGCGCGACCAGCGCACGACGTTCGTGCGCATGGCCGAGGTGCAGTGGATCGAGTCGTCGGGGAACTACGTGATCCTGCACGTGGGGCGCGAGCGGCACGAGGTGCGGGAGACGCTGTCGGCGCTGGAGTCTCGTCTCGATCCCAGGCGTTTCACGCGGATCCATCGGCGCCTCATCGTGGCGCTCGACGCCATCCGCGAGCTGCAACCGTGGTTCGGCGGCGACCAGGTGATGATCCTGCACGACGGGTCCAAGCTGCGCGTGAGCCGGACGCACCGGGCCTCGCTGGAGCGGGCGTTGCGGGGCGGATGAGGGTGCGCGTAAGGAGCGTCGGCTGATGTCGCGCTCGCCCGCGCGCCTCGTCCTGCTGTATGGGTGGTTGGTCCCGGTCGTCGTGGCGACGGTCGGGATGGTGGTCGTCCCGGCGCGGCTCAACCCCGACCTCCCGCTGGCCGGCATCGTCGCCGTGCAGATGGCGATGTGGCTGCCGTGGGCGGCGTGGTCGCAGCTCATCATCGCGGTGGGCGATCGTGTCCCGCTGGAACGCGGCCGTGTGCTGCGGGCCATGCTGGTGCACGTCCCGCTGTGCCTCGTGGTGGTAACGGTGCACATCATCATCGTCGACTGGGCGCAGCGCACCTTTGGCATCGTGCCGCCCCGCAAGCTCGACAGCGTCCTCGCCATCGGGTTGCGGTCGTATGGCGACGTGAACGTGGTGGTGTACTGGGCGGTGGTGGGGGCGCACGTGGCCATGCGGTGGCACGAGGCATGGCGACTGGAGTCGGTGCGCGCCGCGCGCCTGACGAGTGACCTGGCGCAGGCGCAGCTCTCGGCGCTGCGCGCACAGCTGCATCCGCACTTCCTGTTCAATGCGCTCAACGCCGTGGTCGCCCTCGTGGGAGAGGATCCCGCGGCGGCCAAGCGGGTGACCGTGCGCCTGGCGGAGCTCCTGCGGGCCACGCTCGCCGCGACCGAGCGCTCGTCGCTCCCCCTGCGCGAGGAGCTGGAGCTCACGCGCCGCTACCTGGAGATCGAGCAGGTGCGCTTTGGCGAGCGACTGACGGTCGACTGGTCGGTGGACGAGGCGCTGCTCGACGCCGATGTGCCGGCCTTCGTGCTGCAGCCCCTGGTGGAGAACGCGTTGGTTCACGCCATCGCGCCGCGGGCGGCCGGAGGGCGCGTGGAGATCGTGGCGCGGAGCGTGGGCGAGGGTTTGCAGCTCGCGGTGTGCGACGACGGCGCGGGGCCGCAGCCGCGCGCCTCGACCCGCGGGAACGGGGTGGGGCTCCGGAACCTGCGCGATCGACTGGAGCGACTGTATGACGGGCTCGCGACGCTGAACCTGGCGACGCGCAGCGGAGGGGGGGCGGAGGTGACCGTCGTGCTTCCGCTCTCCCGGCCGGCGCCGACGGCGCCCGTGCCCCCGCAGGTGAACGCGTCGTCCGCGGCGCCGTCGATGGTGGCCCGAGCCTAACGCGCGCTCACGGGCGCAGCCGCGGCGGCGCGCTCGCGCGACGGGCGGTGCTCCCCTTCGACGCGGCGACCGTCATCGCCGCCGAGGCGTGTCGCAGGAGTTGCCGCACGCGCTCCTGGGAGAGCGGTGCGACCGAAAGCGAGGGTGGCAACGTGGGCGGCAGCGTCACGGGATCGATCTCGCGCAGCGTCGCGTAGATCACGACCGCCGCCAGCCAGGAGCCCAACGGGGAGGCATGCAATCCGTCGCTGGAGTAGAGGGGCGCCGGTTCCTGCGAGGCGAGCACGCTGTCCCACGCGGCCCCTGCCGGCGCCAGCTTGCCATTGATGGCGGTGGCTGCGTTCTGGTACGACAGGAAGGCGTTGGGCGCATCGCCACGCCGCGACACGTGCGGCCACACTTGATACAGCACCGGCTTGGCACCGGCGGCGCGAACGAGCGGGGCGAAGCGACGCGTCCACTCCTCGAGATGGACGCGACTGGCGGGGAGCGACGACGGCCCCTGCTGCATGACGACGAACTCCCACCGCTGGTCCGTCAGCGCACGCGCGGCCGTCCCCTCGTTCCAGTGGTCCTCGAGGGCGTAGTCGGGGAAGGCGACGCTGGCGGTCCCGATCGACGTGTCGCCCATTTGCCGCGCGATGGCGACGACGAGCCCCGGGACGTCGTTGACATAGGTGAGCGAGTTCCCGATGAAGAGGACGCGCGCCCCGCCCAGCACCGGCGGCACCCGGGGGGCGGTGGGGGAATCGCTGCAGGCGAGGAGCAGCGCGAGGGCGAGGAGTCGGAGTATCGGCATCCCCAAGCATGGCCGGTGCTCCCCTGCCGCGCGCGCCGAACGGGGCCGCCGGTGCCGTCGCGAGTGTCGCCGGTGATGTGCGAGGGGCGACTCGGCGCCGCAGGTCGGCCCACGGCCGCGCGAGGTCGCCGCGTTATCCCGCGGTCGACTCCGCCAGCCGCAATACCAGGGCGATCTGCCCGGCGTGATAGGCATCGTGCATCACCATCCCCGCGACTTGCTCGCCGAGGGTCACGCGTCCCTGCCGGGCATCGAGCCGGGCGCGGGGGACGCGACGCAGCGTGGCCAGCAGTCGCTCGTGGCAGGCGTCGAGGAGCGCGAGATCTGCCGCCCACGCCTGCGCGCGCGCGGCGGCCTCGGGGAGATCGGGGGAGGGGGACCACCATGCGTTGGTCCGCGGGCGCGGGAATCGCGGGCGCACCGACGGGTCGAGGCGTTCGGAGACGATGTGCTTGCCCAGGGCGCAGTGCAGCGCCTGCTCCCAGACGTTAGGGCGCCCTGGCCCGGGGCGCCACAACGCACGCTCGGCATCCACGCCACGCAGCGCCGATTGGACCGAGGGGCCGTGCCACGCCGGACCGCGATACGCTTCGTCGAGCATGCGCTCCAGCGCGGCGCGCGAGGGGAGGGCGGGCTTGGTGCTGGCGGGCATGCGTGCGGCTCCGGGACGAGGACGGTGGCGGGTGCTCTCGCGATGGAGAAGACCCGCCATACGATCCGTCCGCGTGACCGCCGTTCGCTAGACCGCGCCTTGATCCAGCGGGTCGCTGGCCCCCTCGCCCGCGCCGCGCCGCCCCTGTCGCATCACCGCCATCAGGCCGACGGTGAACAGGAAGGGGAGGCCGAGCAGTCCGCCGATCTCGATGAACGGATCGACATAACGCTGCCGGAAGGAGAGCCCTCGCGGTCGCGCCGGGGGCTTGGGACGAGCGGGGAGCGCGCCCGCGCCGCCGGCCGTCGCCGTCTGGGCTGCCTGGGCTGCCTGGGCGGCCTCCGCGGCCGCGGCGCGCTTCCGCTGCGCTTCCTTCCGAGCGGTCTCCTGCCGTTGGTGTTCGTCGCGAATGCGCGCGGCGTAGCCCGTCTTGCCCAGCCCCATCGTCGCCACGCCAAAGACGATCGCGGCGACGGTGAGCACGCCGGTCGGCCCGAGCCACCACAACGTGGCGCGCCCGCCCTTGGGGCCCGCGCCGAGCGTCCCGGAGAGGAATCGCGAGACCGCGGTCACCAGCCACTGCCAGTGCAATCCCAGATGGATGCCGAGCATCACGAGGAGCCAATCGGCGAGGCGCTCGTGCGTCGTTTCCCAGAATGGATCGAGGTTGTGTGGAATGCCCAGCGCCGGGAGGGCGAAGACGGAGATGAGGAGCCCCGAGAGCATCACCACCGTCATCATCGCGTACAGGGCGACGTTCCAGACGAAGCTGAAGCGCATCCTCCCCCGCATCGACGCGAAGAAGCGCTGCGCCACCGAGATCACCCAGTTCCAGCTGTACAGGATGTGGAGTGCGAGGATGACCACGAAGCCGAGCGAGAGCCACTCGTGCGCCGGGACGCGGGTGGCCCGCGGCGCGGAGATGGCGATCATCGACAGCAAGAGGACGGAATTGACGACGAGCTTGGCGCGGAGCGATCCCGCGCGAGGTCCGGCAGACGCCATGGTGGTGTGGGGCTTCAGGAACGACGGGCTGCGATCGACGGCGACGAAACGGCGGACAGCGTGCGCTGGCAGCGCCGTTTGGTGCATCGTACGGTACGATGCGGGAATGAAATCGCCGTGAAAAGGCGACCTCGCTCCCGACTAAACGACGCATGGTGCATCGTTTGAGTCAAAGGGTCGCCGCATGCCGGGCCGACGGTCGCGGCGACCCGTGGCTCAACGCTTCCGAAGACGCACCGCGTAAAGCCACGACGGCCACCTCAGGGTATCGTCTCCCTGCAGGACTCCCCCCCGGACTCGAGAGCGCGCGTACCGTGACTGACAGACTTCCTGCTCAACCCATGGCGCCGTCTGACGCGCTCGCGTCGGCGACCGGCACGCGTCGCGACTTCCTCGCGACGGGGACCGGGGCGATGCTGGCGATCGCCGGCGCCCCGGCGGTATGGACGCGCCGCGACGACTACGACCTGGTGATTCGCGGCGGGACGGTGTACGACGGGGGCGGTGGCGCCGGGCGCGAGGCCGACGTCGCGGTGCGCGGGGATCGGATCGCGGCGATCGGCCCTCGCCTTCGCGACAAGGGGCGCCGTGAGCTCGATGCGCGCGGGCTCGTGGTCGCGCCGGGCTTCCTCGACATCCACTCCCACGGCGAGGGGAACCTGTGGGACGACCCGCGCGGGGAGTCGCTGGTGCGACAGGGGATCACCACGATCGTGGCGGGGCAGGACGGGAGTTCGCGCGCCTGGGGTGAGGGGGCCGCGGCCGGGGCCGAGAGCGGGTCGTTCGCCGCCTGGTTCGCCGCGCTCGACAAGTTGCAGCCGGCGGTGAACGTCGCGGCGATGATCGGGTTGGGCACGGTGCGCGGGAAGGTCGTGGGCGAAGACGATCGTGCGGCGACGCCGGCCGAGGTGGAGCGGATGGTCGCGCTGGTGACGCGCGCCCTGGCCGAGGGGGCGTGCGGGGCGTCGACGGGGCTCGAGTACACGCCGGGGGCCTTCGCCCGCCTCGACGAACTCATCGCCTTGAGCCGTCCGCTCGCGGCGCGCCGGCTGCCCTACGCGACGCACATGCGCAACGAGGACGACCAGCTGCTCGACGCCATCGACGAGTCGATTGCCGTCGCCCGCGGCGCCCGGTGCCCGTTGCAGCTGTCGCACCTCAAGACGCAGGGGCCGCGCAACTGGGGCAAGCTCGACACCGTCTTCGCGCGGCTGGAGGGCGTACGGCGCGAGGGGCTCGACGTCGCCTTCGATCGGTATCCCTACATCGCCTACCAGACGGGGCTCACCAACCTCTTTCCGGTCTGGAGCCGCGACGGCGGGGCGCAAGCCTTCCTGCGACGCCTCGACGACGCGGCGACCGCCGCGCGCATCCGCACCGAGACGTTGGCGAAGGTCGACCTCATCGGCGGGTGGGACAACGTGCTCGTGGCCTCCGTGCGCGCCGCCGAGGACCGTGCCGCCGAGGGGAAACGCCTGGGGAGCTACGCCACGTCGTTAGGCCAGGCGCCGTACGACGTCGCCGTCGCCCTCTTGCGTCGCAACAGCCTGAACGTGGGGATGGTCGGCTTCGCGATGAGCGAGGAGAACCTCGATCGCATCCTCGCGCACCCGCTAGGCATGGTGTGCAGCGACGGTGGCGCCTTCGCCGTCGACGGCCCCACCCGCCGCGGCAGCCCGCACCCCCGCGGCCTGGGCACCTTCCCGCGCGTGCTCGGGCGCTACGTGCGCGAGCGCAAGGCGCTGAGTCTCGCGCAGGCCATCCACAAGATGTCGGCGTACCCGGCATCTCGGCTGGGGATCACCGATCGTGGGCGGCTTGCAGTGGGACTGGCGGCCGATGTTGTCGTGTTCAATCCAGATACCGTGATCGACACCGCGACGTACGAGCAGCCGTTCGCGTACCCGGTGGGGATCGAGGGGGTGGTGGTGAACGGGCGAGTCGCGCTTGCCGCTGGAATGCGCGAGGGGATGGGGGCGGGGCGGTCGGTCAGGCCGGCGTAGCGGGCGCGTCGCGCCCCCTACGCCCGCTCCACGATGCGATCGATCAGGTAGCTCGATTGCTCCAGCGCCTCGCCGGTGAAGTCGCCGAAGAAGGCGCGCACCTCGTCGAACATCGCCGCGAACGCCGCCTGGTCGCCAGATGCAATGATGTCGCCGACCTCACGCGCGGTTGCGGCAAACGCGCCCGTCACCTCGGCGCTGCGCGGGTTGCGCATCTCGATGGGACCGTACAGCGCCGGCGACTGCGCGAAGTGACGCGCCGCCACGTACAACTCGAGGAGGTACGCCGGCGAGGTGAAGCTGAGCGATTCCTCGAGCGGGATCCCCAGGCGCGCGAGCGTCAGGCCGAGCACCTGCGTCTGGAAGTGGTTGAGCACCTGCACCACCGACATCACGCGGTCGTGCTGCACTGGCGTGGTCTCGGTGATCACCAGGCCGCGCGCCACGAACGTATGCGCGACCCAGTCGGCCCACGCATCGCCGCGCGCGCGGCACAGGACGACGCGCTGCCCCTGCAGCGTGTGCACGCTCGGCCCGAACATCGGATGCGTCCCCAGCACGCTCGCGCGCGTCGCGGCCAGCATCGCCGCCACAGGCCCCTCCTTCACGCTCGTCACGTCCATCAAGAGCGCGTCGTCGCGCACGTGCGGTCCCACCGCATGGATCACCTGTTCGGTCACCTCGATCGGGACGCTGATGACGGTCACGTCGGCGGCGGCGGCCGCTTCGGCGGCGCGCAATTCGGTGTCGGTGTCGACCAGCAGGACGCGGTGCCCCAAGTCGGCGAAGAGGCGCGCCAACAACCCACCGATCTTCCCCTTCCCGCCGATGATCGCCACTGTGCGCGCCACCTCGTCCGCAGGAATCTCGGCACGCAGCGCCGCTTGGTGATCGCGACTCGCGCGCAGGAGGAGTCGGAAGATCGACTCGATCTCACCGCGCGGGAGCCCGAGTGCGTCGGCCAGCTGCGCGCGATCCTCGAGCACATCGCGCTCGCGCTTGGGGTCGCGAATCTTGAGGCCACTCTCCCGCTTGGAGGCGGCGACCTCCGCCACCAGCGCCATGCGGCGCGCCACGATCTGCAGCAGATCGCGATCGAGGGCGTCGATCATCGCGCGCAGGAGCGGGAGCGGACGCGGGTGCGTGCCAGGTTCCGTGGGCGGCGTCGGAGGGGTCGTCATGATCGGGCGTCGGGGGTGCATCCGGAATGTACCGCATGCCATGGCACCGGACGACGTGGCTAGCTTTCGCCCCATGCGCCCCCCGTATGGCCGACTCGCCGCGCTCTCGCTCGTCCTCGCCTCGGGGCTCGCCGCCTGCGGACGGCCGGCGCCGCCGGCCGCGCCCCTCGCGCCGGTGCTCGCGCCGGCCCCGGCGGAGGGGGCCAGCGTCAACTTTCCGCCAGTACTCGCCGTCAGCGGCAACGCACCCACGGGCGAGGTCACGTACGGCACCACGCTCGCGCTCAGCGCCTCGTGCCACGATCGCGAAGACGGCGCACTCTCCAGCGTGCGCTGGACCACGGACGACGGTCGCGTGCTCGCCGACGGCGCCGTGTTGCGCCTGATGCCCGAGCCCGGCAGCTACCTCGTCCTGGCCACCTGCACCGATCGCGGTGGGCGCGCGACCACCGCCGCCGCGTCCCGGCGCTTTACGGTTGTCGATCGTTGGACTGCGGCCGACTCCATCCCGCTCGTGGTCACGCTGCCGTACGCCACCAACCGGGCCGGGGCGGTGAGCCCGCGGGCTCCGGCGACGTCATACGGCGGCGCCGCGCGCGATTCGCTGGTGCGAGGAGTCCTCACCGTGAACGTCCCCGCCAGGGAAGGGCGCGCCGCCGGGGCGGGAGAACGCTCACCCTTCGTGCGCTCGGTGCGCGGCAACTTCGCCACAGACGATGCGACGCGCCTCTCCTTCCGCGCAATCGAGGCGGTCGACTCGCTCACACTCTCGACGCGCCTCGGCGAGGCGCTGTCGCAGGGGCCCGCGGGGGATCTCCTGCTGTTCGTGCATGGCTACAACACGCCGTTCGGCGGGGCCGCCGAACGAGCGGCGCGCCTGGCGGTCGAGCTGCAGTATCCTGGCGCCGTCGTCCTCTACACCTGGCCTTCCGACGGTTCGCTGGCGAGCTACCGCGCCGACCAGGGCGACGCGCGCGCGTCGGGGGCGCACCTCGCCCGCTTCCTCCGCGAGCTGCAACTCGCCGCCCCCGGTCGCCGTCTCTCGGTGCTGGCCCACAGCATGGGGAGCGAGGTTCTCGCCAGCGCGCTGCGCCAGCTCGACAGCACCCGGCAGTCGCTCGCCCTTGGTGAGGTCACCCTCGTGTCACCGGACCTGGCAGCCGACGACTTCCTCGAACGCATGCTCCCCTCGTTGCGGGCCCGCGCCGAGCACGTGACGGTGTACGCCGCCAGCGCTGACTTCGCCCTCTGGTCGTCATGGGGGGGCAATCGCGAACGGCGCCTGGGACTCGGCGGGCGGTTCGCCACGCTCGCGCGCGGTGTCGAGACGATCGAGGTCCCCTACGACGCCACCGATGCCATCGGACACAATCCCTTTCTTTCGGAGCCGTTTCGGAACGACCTGCACGCCCTCCTGGTGCTGCGGCTCCCTGCAGCCCGGCGCGCGCTGGTCTCGCTCCCCCGAGACGACGGCAAGGTGATGTGGCGCCTCCCGCTCCCGTAGGTGCTGCGGGTGTTCAGGGCGCCCAGAAGCCCACGAGTTCCACCTCACACAGCTCCGACGGCCGAGCGGGATCGTCGCTGTCGATCACGAGGTAGGCGCGCGCCTCATCGCTGCGGTGGAGCGCCACCCCCTCGACCTTCTCGGCGAAAGGGGGCTCCACCCTCCGCCGTGAGGCGTGCGTGCCGCGGCGCCCCGCCGCCTAACGGTAGCAACCCGATCACCGACCCGGTCACCACCCCGTCGCGCGTGGCATCGGGCGAATCCTCGGCCGTGGCGGTGTACAGCGCGCTGGCATCACGCGACGCCGCGTCAGTGAAGCCTAACGCGATGCCGTCCAGCCTCCCGAGCTCGTACTGCACGATGCGCCTCGGGCGTGGCGGCGCGCCGTCCGGCGCACGAAGCCAGGCGAGGAAGGCCGGTGCGTCCAGCTCGCAGGTCGCGTTGCGGGCCACCTCGCCGTCGCGTGCGGCCCCGTTGCCGCGCCCGAACAAGCGGAGCGTCTCGCCGTGCACCATCGCCCCCTCGATGTTCATGTCGCTCCCGGCAAAGTCCGGCTCCGCGCGAAGCGCGCGGTACAGGACCCCCGCGTCGAGCAATCGGATGCCGGGCGCCGCGCTCAGCGCATCGTCCAGCACCACGAGCTGCTCGCGCCTTCCCCCGGACCCCGATCCGAAGGCCACGAAGGTCTCCCGCTCGCCGTCGGTCAGCACGACGCACGCCTCGAGGTCGAGCTTGTGCGCCTTGTTGCCGCGCGTGTCGTCAAACTGCCGCATGCCGCCCGAGCCGCGGGGGAGGGCGATCGCGCGCGTGGAGGCGTCACGCGGGTCGATGAGGGCGACGAAGTTCGCGTCGTCCTGCACCAGGGCGAGGAACGGACCGAGCCAGGCGAGACTCGAGCCGGCGCGCACGTGCGCCGGGCGATCGGCGTGCGCGTCGGCACCGTCCACGTAGTGGAGCGGGCGCCGCGCCACGATGATGGCACGCCACGTCGGTTCGAAGGAGGCGGTGTAGGAATCGGGCATCGACACGATTCTCGCTCACGTCGCGACGCTCCGCCATATTGCCGCATGCCCCCTACCGCCCAACGTCGCGTCCTCCTTGTCGGGGCCACGGGACTCGTCGGTCGCGAGATCAACGCCCTCCTCGCCGCCGACCCCGGCGTGCGTGAGGTCGTTGCCCTCGTCCGCCAGCCGCTGCCGGCCCAGTATCGGCACCCGCGACTGCGCGAGGTCGTCACCGACTTCGAGTCGCTGGCCCGCGATCCCGAGTCCTTTGCCGTCGACCAGGTCTTCTGCGCCCTTGGGACCACGATCAAGAAGGCGGGGTCGCAGGCGGCCTTCCGGCGCGTGGACCACGACTATCCGCTGGAGGTCGCGACGTTGGCGCGCGGGACAGGGGCGCGGCACTTCCTCCTCGTGAGCGCCCTTGGCGCCGATGCGCAGTCGCGCGTCTTCTACAATCGCGTGAAGGGTGAACTGGAGCAGGCGGTGCGCGCGCTCGCCTTTCCCTCGCTCACCATCGCGCGCCCGTCCCTGCTCGAGGGCGATCGTTCCGAGGTGCGCCCCGGGGAGATCCTCGGCGCGAAGCTCGCCTTCCTCGTGCCGGGGCGATGGAAGCCGGTGCACGTGCGTCAGGTCGCGCGCGCGCTGGTGCAGGCCGCTGCGGACGAGCGGGTGGGTGAGCATGTGCTCGAGAACGTGGAGCTGCGGCGGTTCGCGCGCTGAGCGAAGGTCTCGCGGCGTGCCGCGAGCGACGCCGAGCCCCCTGAAAACCATCGCGCCCGCCGTCCCCGGCATCGGGGCGGCGGGCGCGAGGTTTTGTCGCGTGACTCGTCAGGCAGTGACCAGTGCCGAGCGGGTGAGGTACGCCAGCACGTCGGCGGCGCTGTAGGTGTCGCGCCCCTGGAGGAAGCGGGTGATGTTCACCACGTCGTCACCACTCGTGACCAGCGGCGGTTCGACGTAATCGTCGCGCTGCTGCCCCATGCCGATCCCGGCCATCAGGGCGTTGCACAGGCACTGGCGTCCGTCGGTATCCGGCTGGAGGCCGCCCTTGGCGATGAAGGTGTCGATCGGTTCGGCTGCGCAGCGGTAGGTGATGCGCCCGCCTTCCTCGTGGTGCGCCGAGCGAAGGTAGCCCAAGTCGCAGACGCGATTGCGCGGCGTGTGCAGCACGGGGAGCCCATCGACCATCGCCAGCTTGAAGGGGAAGCCGGTGGGCGATGCGCGCACGTCGGTGCGCACCGTCAGCCGCTCCTCGACCGCGGCGGCGATCACCGCGCGCTTGATCTCCGGGGAGAAGCCGCCTTCCTCGCTGTAGGCAAAGAGCGTCCCGACCTGGATCCCCGCCGCACCCGCGGCGAGCGCCTCGTCGAGACCATCGGGCGAGCCCGAGCCGCCGGCGAGCCAGAAGGGGAGTCCGATTTCGCGCATGGCGGCCAGGTCGACGACATCGCGCTCGCCGTACACCGGTTCACCACCCTCCGTCAGCTTCAACGGGCCACGCGGCGGCGCGTTGTGTCCGCCGGCCGTCGGACCCTCGACGACGAAGCCGTCGACGCGCCCGTTCGACTTGCGCACCAGGTTCTGCGCCAGCGACGCCGCCGAGACGATGGGGAAGAAGAGCGGACGGTCGAGTGCAGCACCCGCCGTCGCGTTATGCGCGCGCGGATCGAAGGTGAGCTGCGCCGTCTGCCCCGACGGCATCCCCTCGACGTCGAACTTGATCGTGGCGGTCTCGTGCTGCGCCATCGCGTCGAGCGCCCCCGGGATGTCGCGCGGAATGCCCGCTCCCATCAGGACGACGTTGACCCCGGCCAGCATCGCCCCGTACAGCGTCGGGAGATTCGGCATCTGGACCTTGGTGAGGAGGTTGATCCCCACCATGCCGTCGTGCCCCTCCTTGGCGAGCGAGACCTCCACGAATGCCGCCAGCATCGTGATCTGCTGGCGCAGGGGGCTCATCGTCTGCTTGTACATCGGCAGGAGGCGATACTCCTCGCCGACGCCGCGGCCGTCGGGCTTGAAGAAGCGACGCATCACGTATGCGGTCACGTCTTCGAGCGGGAAGCGCGACATCGCGCGCCTCACGCTGCCGCACTGGTCGCCATCCTGAAGGCGCCTGACGAGGACGCTGTCGATTGCCGTGCCGGAGACGACGCCAAGCTGTCCGGCTGAGGCAACGGCGCGCGCCAGTCGCCAGTTGGAGACGGCGATGCCCATCCCCCCCTGGATGATCTGCGGAAGTCGAGTGCGTTCAGACATTGAGGCAGGTTAAAGTCGGAGAAACTGACTCACAATTTGTATTCCCTGACAGCCCTGTGGTGACCCCCCCACCGCAAAAGGCTGGGGCCACGGGCGATGTGACTGCAAGTCCAAATGGCGCTTTCCTCCACGCCGCCGCATACTGCCCCCCCCAACAACCCGCCGCACGTACTACCCCGTCGCTCGTCCCACGACGCATCATCTCGTGCCTGTCGACTCGCCGGACGACATCCTTCAGTCCTAGCGGGGCACGCCCATCGAGTCGCTGCTACGCTGCCACAACCTCGCCGAGCCGCTGCCGCCCTCGACCGGTCATGCCCACCTCCTTGTAGCCATGTGCATGGATCACCGCAAGGAGTTCGTGATTCCTAACGAGTTCGCCTACGTCCTGCGTTCGGCCGGAGGGAACCTCCGGGACAGCGAGTTCGAGGTCGCGTACGCCATCGCCGCAGGAGGCGTCGATACCCTCGCCTTGCTGGCCCATACCGACCGCGGAATGTCGCACGTGCTGTCCAAGCGCGAGCCGTTCATCGAGGGGTTGGTTCAGCGCGCGGGGTGGACACCGGAAAGTGCGGCGGAACACCTCGACGACGACGCCCATCGCCACCATATCGGCGACGCCGTCACCTTCGTGGTCGACGAGGCAGCGCGCCTTCGGACACTATTTCCCGCCGTTCGCGCGGCGGCACTCCTCTATAGGGTCGATTCGGACCGGCTGACGCAGGTCGCTGACGGGTAGGGATCGCGAGGAAAGGGGGAGGGAAGCGGCGCGGGAGCGCAGGAAGACTTTCGTTGGCGCCCTCTCACGTAAACGACGGACAGTCGGCAGGTTGGACCACGCCAACAGGAGGTAGCATGTTCGCGTTCGACCGCCGGCGTTTCCTTGCCGAATTCAGTGCCCGAAGCGGCGTCACCCTCACGCCGGCACGACAGCAGGCACTCACCTTCCTCCTCGATTCTCTCGAACGCGACGCGGGGTTCACGTTGCTCGGCGAGATCGCGTACGTCCTCGCGACCATTCACTGGGAAACGGGGCGCACCTTCGCTCCTGTGAAGGAACTCCGCGCCAGCGAGTCGCGCAATCCAAAGTTGTACGCCCGCCAACAGCGCTACTGGCCGAGCGGTTACTATGGTCGGGGCTACGTCCAGCTCACGTGGGACTACAACTACAAGAAGGCCTCGGAGAAGTTGGCAGGGGAAGCGTTCCCCATCGGGGGGCAGGCCGTCACGATCACCCCGACCATGCTCCTGGAGCGCCCCGACTACCTGTTCGAACCCGCCATCTCCTATCGCGTCGCCGCGCAGGGGATGCGCGAGGGGTGGTTCACCGGGAAAAGGCTGTCGCAGTACATCTCGGCGGCCGGCGCCGACTACGAGAACGCGCGCCGGATCATCAACGGGGTCGATTGCGCCAAGGAGATCGCCGCGATCGCCGTGAAGTACGAGACGCTGCTCACCGCCTGCCAGGTGGGCGCGACCCCGCGGTCCACTGGCGCTGCCGCCAGCCTGGGCACCGGCCGTTCGATTCCGCCGGCGCCGCCACGGCCGCGTGCTCGCGCGATGTCGATGGGGCGCTCCGCTCCCCCTCCGACGGCGAGTCCGGTCGAAATGGTCGCGAGGCCGACCTCGAAGAAGGTCGCGAAGCCGACCCCGAAGAAGGGCGCGAAGCCGGCCGCGAAGAAGGGCGCGAAGCCGGCCCCGAAGAAGGGCGCGAAGCCGGCTTCCAAGATGTCCTCCCCAGCGCGTTCGGCTACTGTGCGACCGGCTTGACCGTCGGGTACTTGATCCCGAGCTGCTCGAGGTAGGTCGGGTACTTCTTGGCGTCGTAGTAGAACGGCTTCATCAGCGGGCGGTACTTCGCCATGATGTCCTCGTTGAGCCAGGTCGGCGGGCCGTCGTTAGGGCCCAGGAACGACTTGTACTTGGTCGTCTTGGTCTGGACGTTGGTGAAGTAGTCCCAGGCGTCGGCGACGAGCTTGGGCTGCAGGAGGATGTCCAGGAGCGTCGCCGCCTGCACCTTGGCGCCGGCCACGCCGCCCTTGTGGGCAATCGGCGTCGCCATCGAGATCCCGTTGGCCCAGTTGTGGCCGGGGAGTCCGGGGATGTTGGACGGGTAGCGCAGGGTGACCGTCGGGACGTTCCACGAGACGTCGCCGATGTCGTCGGAGCCGCCGCCTAACGAACGCGCGAGGTCGACCGGGCCGCCCAGCGTGTCGACCTTGGTCTCCAGCCCCGCCTGACGCGACCCGAGCTCCTTCTGGATCCCCTTGGCGAGGGCGATGTCGTTCTCGTCCCACTTGGGATTCCCGATGCGCTCGATGTTGGCCTGCGTCGCCTGCGCGATCGCCTTGTTGAAGTGCCCGCTCCACGCCGAGCCGAGGATCATGACCGTGTCGAGCTTCGTGTCGGTCATCATCGCCGCCCCTTCGGCGATGCGCTTGGCGGCGGCGAAGTTGGCCTGGACGCGATCGTAGTCGCGCTCGCGGATGTAGAACCAGATGGACGCCGTCTGCGGGACGACGTTCGGCTGGTCGCCGCCGTCCTTGATGACGTAGTGCGAGCGCTGCGCGGGCTCCAGGTGCTCACGCTTGAACTCCCACCCCTGGCCCATGAGCATCACCGCGTCGAGCGCCGACTTGCCGCGCCACGGGGCGCCGGCCGAGTGGGCCGTCTGCCCCTTGAACTTGAACAGCGCGGTGACGATCGCGTTGGACCCCGACTGCCCCCACGAGACGCCGAGGTTGTTGCCGACGTGGGTGAAGAGGGCGACGTCCACGTCCTTGAAGACACCGGCCCGCACCAGGTGCGCCTTCCCCGCCACCTGCTCCTCGGCGACCCCCGGCCAGATCTTGAGCGTCCCGACGATCTTCTCGCGCTCCATGATCTCCTTCACCACGAGCGCCGCGGCGATGTTCACCGCCTGGCCGGAGTTGTGTCCTTCCCCATGCCCCGGGGCCCCCGCGACGAGCGGCTCGAAGAAGCCGAAGGCCGGCTTCTGGTTGGACTGCGGGATCCCGTCGATGTCCGAGCCTAACGCGATGACCGGCTTCCCCGATCCCCACGTGGCGACGAAGGCGGTCGGCATCCCCGCGACGCCGCGCTCGACCTTGAAGCCGTTCTGCTCGAGTAGCCCGGTCAGGTACTTCGAGGTCTCGAATTCCTGCATGCCGAGTTCGCCGAAGGAGTAGACCTGGTCGATGATTTCCTGCACCAGCTTCGCGCGCTCGTCGATCTTGGCGATCGCTTCGAGCTTGAGCTTCTCGAGGCGCGGGTCGGGCTTGGGGGCCTTCTGGGCAGCGACGGGCGGGGCGCCGGCGACGGTGGCCAGGGCGAGGGCGGTGAGGATGTGACGGAGCGTCATGGAGGACGGGAAGACGGGAAGACGAGAGAACGACAAGGCGAGGACGGTCGTGCGTGCAAGAGGTTGTCGGCGGTGGACCCCGGAGGCAAGACAGGGACGAAACGGATACGTGGCGTTCCGGTGTGGCGTTGGGGAAGGGGAGCTCGGCGACGAATCACGGAAAGTTCGACGATTTCATCGATTCGTAATCCCTGACGAGCGTCATCCTACTTGTCGTGGGCTCCGTGAAACGGAACAATCGCGTGGTGGGCTCGCCGGACGCGGTCGCCAACGAGAATTCGTGCGCCCACCGCCGGCGTGGGACCGTCTCGACGGAGTATGCAGATGCGACTGCGGAGCATGGGGGCGCCGACGCTCGTCGCGCTCATCGCGTGGGGGGCGGGGACAAGCGCTGCGCAGCAGGTGCGCGACTCCTCGGGCGTCCGGCTCGTTCGGTACGACGCGCGCGATCGCCCCGCTGCCGAGTGGCGCGTCGACTCGTCGCCGATGTTCGCCGTCGGTGGGGGCGAGGGCGAGGGGGGCGCATCGTTCTCCAATGTCGCGGGGGTGCTGCGACTGCGTGACGGGCGCGTGGTGGTCGGAGACGCGGGCGCGAACGAACTGCGCGTCTTCGACAAGGCAGGGGGCTTCGTGCGCACCTTGGGGCGGAAGGGGCGCGGCCCCGGCGAATTCGACGGGCTCTTCAAGCTGGTGCGCGTGGCCGATACGGTGGGGGCGGTCGATCGTTCGGGGCGGCTGCAGGTCTTTGCCCCTGACGGTTCGCTCGCGCGGTCGGTCGCGCGCCCTGCGTTTCGCGTCGGGGCGCTGAGCTTTCAGGGAGGCTACTTCGCCGACTGGACGTTGCTCGCGTTCGGCTATCCAGAGCCGCCGGACATGACGCGTTCGCGCATCCTCGCGCTGATGACCGTCGGGCTCGTCTCGCCGGACGGGCGCGACCAACGCGTCATCGACACGCTTCCCGGGGTCGAGGTGGTGCGCACCGGCGGGGGGCCACCGCTCCCCGTGCAGTTCGGGCCGCAGTCGTATCTCGCCGTCGCGGGCGATCGCGCTTGCGGCGGATACCCGATCAGTTGGGAGGTGAAGTGCTATGATCGTCGCGGGCGCCTGGTGTCGCGCACCGTGCGCGACGTGGTCCGCGCGCCACTCCCGGCGGAGGCCAGGCGCTTCTACGAAAGCGAGACGCTGCGCGCGGTGCGGTCGCTGTCGTCGGCGCAGCAGGACCAGGTGAAGGAGATGCTCCGCCTGACCCAGTACGCGCCAATTGCGCCGGCGTATGGCCGCCTGGTGGGGACGGGGGCGGGTGAGCTTTGGGTCGCCCCCTTCGACTATCGCGCGGCGATCATGACGGCCGTCCTGCACCCCACGGGGGCGGCGCCGCAGCGCTGGAGCGTCCTCGGGCGCGATGGGCGCTGGCTCGCCGACGTGCAGCTGCCGGCCCGCTTCGCCCTGCTGGACGCCGGAACCGACTACGTCGCCGGCGTCCAGCGCGACGATGACGACGTCGAGCGCGTCGTCGTGTATCGCCTGCGCCGGTGAGAATCGGAAGACGGGACGCCGAGTCGTTGAATCATCTCGTCTTCCCGTCTTCCCGTCTTCCCGTCTTCGGCTCTACTGCACCGCCGGCTTCAACGTCGGGTACTTGTACCCCAACTGCTCCAGGTACGTCTTGTACTTCGTCTGGTCGAAGTAGAACGGCTTCATCAGCGGCCGCCACTTGGCCATGATCTCCTCGTTGAGGAAGGTCGGCGGTCCGTCGTTAGGGCCGAGGAACGACTGGTACTTCTTCTCCTTGGTCTGGACCGTGCGGAAGTAGTCCCACGCGTCCGCCACGACCTTGGGGGTGAGCAGCAGGTCGAGCATCGTCAGCGCCTGCACCTTGGCCCCGGCCACCGCCCCCTTGTGCGCGATCGGCGTGGCCATCGCAATGGCGTCGGCCCAGTTGTGCCCCGGCGTCCCCGGGATGTTGGACGGATACGAGAGGGTGATCGTGGGGACGTTCCACGACACGTCGCCGATGTCATCGGAGCCGCCCCACACCACGTTGTCGGGCGGCGGGGCCGCGAGGTCGGAAACCTTCGTCGCCAGGCCGCTGTCGGGGGCCCCCATCTCCTTCTGCAGCGACTTGGCCAGCAACTGGTCGTTGTCGTCCCACCGCGGCAGCCCGACGCGCTTGATGTTGGCGTGCGCGGCCTCGGCGACGGCCTTGTTGAAGTGGATGTCCCACGCTGAGCCGATGATCTGCACCGTATCGAGCTTCGTGTCGGTCATCATCGCTGCGCCCTGCGCCACGCGCTTCGCGGCGTCGAAGTTGCGCATCACGCGCTCGTGGTCCCGCTCGCGGAGAAAGAACCAGATCGACGCCGTCTGCGGGACCACGTTCGGCTGGTCGCCGCCGTCGCGAATGATGTAGTGCGAGCGCTGCTGCGTCTCGAGGTGCTCGCGCTTGAATTCCCACCCTTGCGCCATGAGCATCACCGCATCGAGCGCCGACTTGCCGCGCCACGGGGCCCCAGCGGAGTGCGCCGTCTGTCCACGGAACTTGAACAGCACCGAGACCATCGCCTGCGACCCCGAGCGCCCCCAACCCACGCTGAGCTCGTCGCCCACGTGCGTGAAGAGCGTGACGTCGACGTCCTTGAACACGCCGGCCCGGACGAAGTGCGCCTTCCCCGCCAGCTGCTCCTCGGCCACGCCGGGCCACAGGATGAGCGTCCCGGGGATCTTCTCGCGCTCCATGATCTCCTTCACCACCAGGGCCGCGGCGATGTTCACTGCCTGGCCGGAGTTGTGTCCCTCGCCGTGCCCGGGGGCCATGGCGACGATGGGGTCGCGATAGGCAAAGGCCGGCTTCTGGTTGGCCTGCGGGATCCCGTCGATGTCCGAGCCTAACGAGATCACCGGCTTTCCCGACCCCCACTTGGCGAGCCACGCCGTCGGCATCCCCGCCGTGCCGCGTTCGAGCGTGAAGCCGTTCTGCTCGAGCAGCCCGGTGAGGTACTTCGACGTCTCGAACTCCTGCATCCCGAGTTCGCCGAACGAGAAGACCTGGTCGATGATCTGCTGGATCATCGTGGCGCGCGCGTCGACCTTGGCCAGCGCTTCGACCTTGAGCTTCTCGAGGCGTGGGTCGGCCTTCGCCGCCCCTTTCGCTGACTGGGCGATGACGGGGAAGGGGAGGGCGGCCGTCACGGCGAGGGCCGTCACCATCGCGCGCACTCGGCGGGAAACACGGTTCATGCGGAGCTCCAGGGGAGTCGGGATTCGTCACACGGCGGGAGGGCGGCGGCGCGTTGGCCACGCCACTCCGTGCTCGCGCGGCAACGTTGCGCAGCGAGCGACGCCGGGGCAAGCGCGACGCGCCTTCGCGTCGCCGACGGCTCAGCGTCGCGGACGCCCGCGTGGGACGCTCGCGCCCGCGTGCTCGGCCAGGATCGCCGCCTGCTCCCGCGCCGGCATCTTCTCGATCGCGTAGCGCAGCGCCTCGCGACGCACCTGCGCGAGGTGTTCCCGCAAGAAGGCGAGTGTGGCCGCACGGTCGGCGAGCGAGAGCTCGCGCAACACCCACCCCATCCCCAGCTGCACGAAACGGTCGGGGCGCTGCACGAGGCGCGCGCAGATCGTGAGCACGACGTCGGTGTGCGCCCCGTGTCGGGCGCTCTTGACGAAGGCCACGGCGGCGGCGCGTTGCCGCCATGGGTTCGCCGCTCGACTCCAGGCGGCCACGCGCGCGATGCATGTGACATCGCGCGCCATCAGCGGGTGCAAGACGCGCCCGGCGATCCCGTCGCAGGTGGCCCAGTCGTCGACCGCCTCGTCGAAGACCGACTCGAGTCGCGCCAGCAGCGACGACGGCCACCGGCGCTTGATACGCTCGAGCAGGAGGACCGCCAGCTGCTTCTCCTCCATGTGCGGCGCACGCAGCAGCGCGAGTGCGGCGTCGACGAGCGTGTCGGTGGGGAGCGTGCCGTGGTCGGTGTACAGCGCCCGCGCGACGTCGCGCACGCGCGGCGCCTTGACGCCGATGAACGGGATGACCCCCTTGAAGTACCGTTCCCCTCCCGCCTTCACCGCGGGATCGGCCATCGCCTCGAGTCGCGCGCGGGCGTCGGCGGCGATCGCCGCGGCCGCGTCTGCCGTGACGGCGGAACTCGCCGAAGGCGCTGTGGCGCGCTCGGCCGGCGAACCCCGGTGGGAACCGTTACCGCCTCGAGTGGTGTACACTGGTCACGCTCGATCGACGAAAGGGGACGCCCGGGGATGCACGCGGCCGACGCCGACGCCCCCCGGTTTCTTGCGCGGTACTGCGCGAGGCGGTGAGATTGCACCGCGCTCCCCCCGGAATCCTAACACTCGACAACACACCCGCATGCTCACGTCCCGTCTCCGTACCCTCGCGCCCGTTCTCGCGTTCTCCCTCGTCGCGACCGCCCCGCTGGCCGCGCAGTCGAACCTGAAGGCCGGTGCGAGCGGTCGTGCCACCACGGTCGTCACCCTCTCCGCGCCGCGTGTGCAGGGGCAGCCCGCGCCCAAGGCGCTCAAGCTCGTGATCGACTACGGCGTCCCGGTGGCGCGTGGCCGCGCCGTCGCCGGCGCCCTCGCCGATGACCTCGGCAAGGTCTGGCGCCTCGGCGCCAACGAAGCGACCTCCTTCACGACCGACGTCGATCTCGTGATCGGTGGCGCGACCGTCCCGAAGGGCTCGTATACGCTCTTCGCCGAGACGACGAAGGGGGCGTGGAAGCTCATCGTGAACAAGAAGACGGGCGAGTGGGGGACCGAGTACGACCAGACGCAGGACCTCGTGCGCATTCCGCTCAAGGAGAGCACGCTCGCCAGTCACGTCGAGGCACTCGTCATCCAGCTCATCCCGTCGAACGCCGGCGCCAAGGGTGAGCTTCGATTCGCCTGGGGGACGCTCGGACATTCGGTGGAGTGGTCGGCGAAGTAGGGCTGATCGTCGACACTGTACTATGCACGAACGCCCGGCCACCTGTTGGCCGGGCGCTCTGCTTTTCAGGGGTTTTCCCAGACTCTGGGGGCGCCGGGCGTCGCACGGGACCGACGGGAGACCTCCAAGATTGCCCGCTGTTCGATTTCTTGATTCCCGTCTCCCGTCTCCCGTCTGCGTCCCAAATGCCCAATCGTCTCCAGCATCTCTACGACGCCGGCCAGTCGGTGTGGCTCGACTACATCGATCGCGCGATGCTGCACAACGGAGCACTCGCCCGCCTCATCAAGGACGACGCCCTCATGGGCATGACGTCGAATCCGACGATCTTCGAGAAGGCGCTGGCCGAGGGGAAGGAGTACGACGAGCAGATCGGGGCGGTGACGGGGGAGCACACGCCGTGGCAGCTGTTCGAGCTCATCGAGACGGACGACGTCCGGGCGGCGTGTGACATCTTCGCCGACGTGTATCGCGAGACGAACGGGATCGACGGCTACGTGTCGATCGAGGTCTCCCCCGGGGTGGCCGACGACGCCGCCGCCACGGTCGCGGAGGGGCAGCGTCTCTGGGCGACGGTCGATCGCCCGAACGTGATGGTGAAGGTCCCGGGGACGACGGAGGGGGCCATCGCGGTACGCCGCCTGATCGCCGACGGCATCAACGTGAACGTCACGCTCCTGTTCTCGATCGATGCGCACGCCCGTGTGATCGAGGCGTATCTGGGTGGGCTCGAGGATCGCCTGGCGGCGGGCAAGCCGATCGACCGGCTGGCGTCGGTGGCGTCGTTCTTCGTGAGTCGCGTGGACTCGGAGATCGACAAGCGCCTCGACGCGATCGCGGCGAGCGCCGGCGAAGGGGTGCGCGATGGGATCCTCGCGCTGCGCGGTCGCGCGGCCGTGGCCAACGCCAAGCTCGCGTACCGACTCTTTACACAGTTGTTCTCGGGCGAACGCTGGGAGAAGCTGGCGGCAGCGGGGGCGCGCGTGCAGCGTCCGTTGTGGGCGAGCACGAGCGCGAAGAACCCGGCCTACCGGGACGTGCTCTACGTGGAGACGCTGATCGGGCCGCACACGGTCAACACCATGCCCCCGGCCACGGTCGACGCCTTCCGCGATCACGGGGAGACGGCCCGGACGGTGGACACCGAGTGGACGGCGTGCGAGCAACTCTTCCACGATCTCGAGCAGGCTGGTATCTCCATGCAGGACGTCACGGACAAGCTCCTCGCCGACGGACTGGCGTCGTTCCAGAAGTCGTTCGACACGCTCATCGCGGGCCTCGAGCGCAAGGCGACCGCGCTCGGGAAGTCGCTCGTCCAGAGCTGACGCGGGGTGCCTTGCGAGGAAGGGAGTGGGTCGAGCTTATTCCATAGGTAACGTTTACACCGGCTCCGCCTCACTCCCCCTCGTTCCCGATCGATCTTGTCCTCCAACATCCGCATCTCGCGCACCAAGGTCGTCTGCACCCTCGGTCCGGCCACCTCGACGGCCGAGACGATTGGCGCCCTGATGGACGCCGGGCTCAATGTCGCCCGGATCAACTTCTCGCACGGCACCCACGAGCAGCACGCCCGGACCATCGCGCTCGTACGGCAGATGTCCAACGAGCGCGATCGCCCCGTCGCCATCCTCGGCGACCTGCAGGGGCCGCGCATCCGCATGGGCGAGCTGGCGGCGCCGGTCACGGTCGTGGAGGGACAGGACATCGTCCTCTGTTACGAAGAGCTGGCCACGGGAGATGACCTCCCGGTCACGTATGACCACATCGCCGACGACGTGAAGGCGGGGGATCGCATCCTCGTCGACGACGGTCTCATCGAACTGCTCGTGCTCGAGGTCGAGAAGCCGAGGGTCAAGGCGCGCGTCGTGTACGGCGGGACGATCAAGCGACACAAGGGGCTGAACCTCCCCGGCGTCGCGGTCTCGGCGCCGTCCATCACGGAAAAGGACAAGGCCGATGTGGAGTTTGCCGCGGCCCAGGGGCTCGACTACATCGCCCTGAGCTTCGTGCGCCGCGCCGCCGACATCGCGCAGCTCCGCTCGATGATCCCGCGTGGCATGCTGATCGTGGCGAAGATCGAGAAGGACACCGCCCTCACGTACATCGAGGAGATTCTCCGCTCGGCCGATGCGGTGATGGTCGCGCGCGGTGACCTTGGGGTCGAACTCCCCTTCGAGGAAGTGCCGCTGGTGCAGAAGCGGATCATTCGCTTGGCCGGGCAGCTCGGTCGCCCGGTGATCACGGCGACGCAGATGCTCGAGTCGATGATCCAGAACCCGCGCCCCACACGCGCCGAAGCGAGCGACGTGGCCAACGCGATCCTCGATGGCACCGATGCGGTGATGCTCTCGGCCGAGACGGCGTCGGGGGCGTACCCCAAACTCGCCGTGCAGGCGATGCAGCGCATCATCGCCGAGATCGAGCAGCATCACCACACGCCCAAGCGTGAGGACCGACGCTTTGCGGTGGGGACGTCGACCACCGAGGAGACCATCGCCGCCGCCGTCGTGACGGCGGCCCGCATGCTGGGGACGCCGCTCGTCATCGTCTTCACCAAGAGCGGCTTCAGCGCGCGCATGGTGTCGTCGCATCGCCCCGGGGTCCCGATCCTCGCGCTCACCGACGTGACCAAGACGTACAACCAGCTCGCGCTGGTGTGGGGGGTGGTCCCGCTCCTGGTGCCGCCGGCCGACACCTACGAGAAGATGCTGCAGAGCGCGCGCGAGGCGCTGTTGCGGCTGGGGATGGCCCGCGAAGGCGACAAGGTCATCGTCACCGCCGGCGTGCCGTTCGACGTCCCCGGCACGACGAACCTGCTCAAGATCGAAACCGTGTGACGCGTTCGACGTGAAGCTGACCTTTCTCGGCACCGGCACGAGCTTCGGCATCCCCATCATCGGTTGCGGCTGCGCGGTCTGTCATTCGGCAGACCCGCGCGACCGCCGCACCCGGATCGGGGCGGTGATCGAGAGCGACGGCGGCACGCGACTCCTCATCGACACCCCGCCCGAACTCCGGTTGCAGCTGGTGCAGGCGGGGATCGGGAGCGTCGACGCGGTCTTCTTCACCCACGATCACGCCGACCATATCCACGGCATCGACGACGTGCGGGCGATCACCGTGCGGCAGCATCATCCGCTCCCGATGTACGCGGAGCCGGCGGTGCTGCAGCGACTGGCGACGCGCTTTCCCTACATCTTCGATGCCGACATGCGCCCGCTCCCCGGGACCTCCAAGCCCGAAGGGGAGGGGCGCCCCATCTCTGACGGCGACGTCGTCCAGGTGGGCGACGCCAGCATCGAAGCGATCGCCGTCCCCCACGGGCGCATGCGGGTGCTGGCCTTTCGCGTGGGGCCGCTCGGCTTCGTCACCGACGCCAAGACCGTCCCTCCCGAGGCGATCGCCCGGCTGCGCGGCGTACGGGTGCTGGTGCTCAACGCCCTGTTCCGGCGCGAGCATCCCACGCACCTGAGCATCGGTGAGGCGGTGGCGGTGGCGGCCGAGATCGGCGCCGAGCGCACGTACCTGATCCACCTCACGCACGAGACGTCGCACGCCGAGCTGGAGGCCGAGCTTCCCGCCGGCGTGCAACCCGCCTACGATGGACTGGTCGTCGAGATCTGACCCCGGCGCCATCGTGGGGAGCGGCACTCCCGTGCGCGTTGCCTGACGAGTACCACCCGACCTGCGCATTCGCGCGATCACTCTGCGAACCCGAGGCGACCCATGCCCCTCTCGCTCGACTACACCTTCATGCTCTCCGATGCCGTCTCCGGGGGCGTTGCGCCTGGCGACCTGCTCGCGGCGCAGGCGGCCCTGGCCGCCGCCCATGCCTCGGTCGCGGCGCGGCGCGCCTCGGGTGAGCTCGGCTTCTTCGACCTCCCCCGCAACCGCGAGTTGGCGTCGCAGGTGCTGGAGTTCGTCGCCGGTGTGCGCGGCGCCTATCGCGACGTCGTCCTCCTGGGGATCGGCGGGTCGGCGCTGGGCCCCATCGCCCTGCGCAACGCCCTGCGTCCACCGCAGTGGAACGGGCTCGACGACACCGCGCGTGACGGACTCCCGCGCCTGCACGTGCTCGACAACGTCGATCCCACGACGATCGCCGCCGTCCTCGAACGGGTTCCGCTCGCCTCGACGCTCTTCCTCGTCGTCTCCAAGTCCGGCGGGACAGCCGAGACGATGGCGCAGTACCTCGTGGTGCGCGCGCGGCTCGAGGAGGCGGGGCTCCCGCTGGCGCGCCACCTGGTCTTCGTCACCGACCCGCAGAAGGGGGCGCTGCGTCCCATCGCCACGGCCGAGCGGCTCCCGGCGCTCGACATCCCGGCCAACATCGGCGGGCGCTTCAGCGTCCTCTCGCCCGTGGGGACCCTTCCTGCGGCCCTGATCGGCATCGACATCGAGGCGCTGCTCGCCGGCGCCGGCGACATGGTCGAGCGCTGCCAGTCGCCCGACCTCGCGACCAACCCCGCGGGGGTCTTCGCCACCTTGCAGTGGCTGGCCGACACCAACGGCGGGAAGCGGGTGCACGTGCTCATGCCGTACTCCGATCCGCTGCGCGACATGGCGGCGTGGTTCGTCCAGCTGTGGGCCGAGAGCCTGGGGAAGGTGCGCGCCACCAACGATCACGTGGGGCCCACGCCGGTCCCGGCGCTCGGCGCGACCGACCAGCACTCGCAGGTGCAACTCTTCATGGAGGGGCCGATCGACAAGACGGTGACCTTCCTGGCGGTGGAGCGCCCCGAGCGCGACGTGACGATTCCCGGCGCGCACGCCGACGTTCCCGACCTGGCCTACCTGGGGGGGCACTCGCTGTGGGAGTTGCTCAACATCGAGCGGCGAGCCACGGCGGGGGCACTGGCCACCCGCGGGCGGCCGAGCATGACCATCACGCTGGGGCAGGTCGACGCGTGGCACCTCGGGTCGCTGATGATGTTCTTCGAGATCGCGACCGCGTACGCGGGGGCGTTGTACGGCGTCAACGCCTTCGATCAGCCCGGGGTCGAGCTCGGGAAGCGCTTCACGTACGGGATGATGGGGCGCCCCGGCTTCGAGGCGGCGCGTGGGGAGTTCGAGCAGCTGCCGCGCCCCAATCCCGCGCGTGTGATCGGGTGAAATCCCCGGCGTGATGTCCCGTCCTGCGCGATGCACGACGGGGGTGAACACGGTATCTTGTCCGAGCCGCAGGCTGTCCCTCCCTTTCACGTACTTCCCATGTCCGCACCCGCCTCAACCATCGCTCACAGCGCTCTCGGCGATGCCGTCACGCGCGTCGATTCCACCGTCGCCGTGCACGATGCGTCGGTGCTGGCCTCCGACAAGCTGGACGGCCTCGTGCGCGACGCGGTTTTCGGCGAAGCCGATGCGCGCGACTACGCGCGCTGGCTCCTCTGGGAGATCGGGCAGGCCGTGGGCGTACGCCCCGCCTCGATCCACGAGCTGTACGCGGCGCGTGGACGTGGCGAGGTGAAGGGGGGCTTCACCGTCCCGGCGATGAACATCCGCGGCGCCACGTACGACACGGCGCGCTCGATCTTCCGCGTGGCCAAGCAGATCGATGGCGGCGCCTTCCTCCTCGAAATCGCGCGCTCCGAGATTGCCTACACCGAGCAGCGTCCGGCGGAGTACGTGGCGGTGCTGATCGGCGCGGCGTTGCGCGAGGGGTTCCGCGGTCCGCTGTTCATCCAGGGCGACCACTTCCAGGTCAACCACAAGAAGTATGCGGCCGATCCGGTGGCCGAGGTGAACAACGTCAAGAAGCTCGCCGACGAGGCGATCGCCGCCGGCTTCTACAACATCGACGTCGACACCTCGACGTTGGTCGACCTGTCGCACGCCACGCTCGAGGAGCAGCAGCGCAAGAACTTCGAGGAGTGCGCGGCGATCACTGCGTACATCCGTGCGCAGGAGCCCAAGGGGGTCACCATCTCCATCGGGGGCGAGATCGGCGAGGTGGGCACGGAGAACTCGACCGTGTCCGAACTGCGGGCCTTCATGGACGGCTACAACAAGACGCTGGCGCAGGTCGCGCCGGGGGCGGCCGGGCTCTCCAAGATCTCGGTGCAGTCCGGGACGTCGCACGGTGGGATCGTCCTCCCCGACGGCTCCATCGCCGCGGTGAGCCTCGACCTCAAGACGCTCGAGGATCTCTCCAAGGTTGCGCGCGACGAGTACGGGATGTGTGGCGCGGTGCAGCATGGCGCCTCGACGCTGCCTGACGAGGCCTTCCATCACTTCCCGCGCACCGAGACGGGAGAGATCCACCTCGCGACCAACTTCCAGAACATGCTGTACGATCACATCCCGGCCACGCTGCGGGAGGAGATCTACGGCTGGCTGCGCACCAACGCCGCCGAGGAGCGCAAGCCGACCGACTCCGACGAGCAGTTCTACTACAAGAGCCGCAAGAAGGCGATCGGGCCATTCAAGAAGGAACTGTGGGCGCTGGACGCCGACACCAAGGCCAAACTGGCCGCAGCGTACGACGCGAAGTTCGCCTTCCTGTTCACGCAGCTCGGGATCGGCGGCACCAAGGCGGCGGTCAAGCAGACCGTCAAGCCGCTGGCGATCCACCGCCCGATGCCGGGAACCCCCGGGCACATCGTGGTGGAAGCCGCGCCGGACGACGCGTCGCTCAGCGACTGATCGCGCACGAGTCCCACGCCGGGCGAGAGCCCAGGAGGGTACCATGGCACGCACCGACTTCGACGATGATCGGGTGATCATCGAGCGCCGATCCGGTTCGACGATGACCGCGCTGCTGGCGGGGATCGCGATCGGCGCCGGGCTGGCGCTCCTCTTCGCCCCGGCGAGTGGCGAGGAGACACGGCAGCTCATCCGTCGCAAGGCCAAGCGCGCCCGCCGCCTGGCGGGCGACTACGGGCGTGACCTCCGCGATCGCGCCGACGACCTGCGCGATCGGGCGTCGACGCTGGTCGATGACACGCGCGAGCGTGGACGCGACCTCATCGACGGGGCGCGCGAGCGCCTCGACGACAAGGTGGGCGAGACGCGTCGGGCCATTCGTGACAAGCGCCGGGAACTGTCGCGGGCGGTGGAGGAGGGACGGGCCGCGGCGCGCGACGCGCGACACGAACTGGAACGGCGCCTTGCCGACGCGCAGCGCACGTCGCGTGACGGCGCAGCCCAGGAGCCCGACGCCACTGCCGACTGAGTCACCCGCGCCCCCGTCGACGCTCCGCGCGCCGCCCCGGGCGACGCTCCACGCGTCGCCCGCGGTCGTCGTGGGGCGTATCTGGGACGCCTTCCGCGACTATGTGCGGCGCGTCTGGGTGAACAGCAGCGAGGACGACATCTTCTTCCTCGCCGGGGGGATCGCGTTCAACATCCTCCTCGCCGCCCTCCCGTTCGTTCTCCTCGTCATCACTGGGCTGGTCTACGCCCTGAGCCTCACCCCCGACGCCTCGGTGGTCGAGGTGCGGGCGCTCATCAATCGCTTCATCCCGCCGCACACGGCGGCCACCGAGGAGGCGCTCACCCGCATCCTCACCGACGTCATCGCGTCGCGCGGCGCGATCGGGATCTGGGGGGCCATGACCTTCGTCTGGTTCTCCACGCGTCTCTTCGGATCGCTGCGCACCGTTCTGGCCGAGATCTTCGACATCGAGAGCGCGCGCGGCATCATCTCGGGCAAGTGGTTCGACGTGCAGATCACGGTGTACGCGAGCGTCCTGCTCGTCGTGTACTTCGCGCTCAGCACCTACCTCGCCTTGGCCTCGTCGCGCGGCTTCTCCCTCCTGGTGGAGGTCGGCCTGCGCGAGGACGTCATGGGGCAGGTGGAGTACTACGTCGGTCGACTCATCGCTCTCGCGCTGATGGTGGCGACCTTCTTCGCCCTCTACAAATACCTGCCCAACCGTCGCATCCGGTGGCAGCAGGCGCTGGTCGGGGCGATCTCGTCCGGGATCCTGCTGGAGATTGCGCGTAACCTGTGGGTCGTCGTCACCCGCTCGTTCGACCCCGGGTCGCTGTACACGGGGACGCTCTACGTGATCGTCTCGCTGGTGTTCTGGGTGTACTACGCGGCGTTGCTGTTCATCATCGGCGGGGAAGTGTCGCAGGCGCATGAGCTGCGGCGCGTGCGGAGGCTGCAGCGAGAGACGTTGGAGGGGTGACGCGACTCGGAAGACGGGAAGACGGGGGGGGGGGAGGCGGGGGGGGGGGGGGGACCCCTCGGCGCGGCACTCGGCGACGCACCCCTTCGTGAGCGGTCACTCGTCTTCCCGTTCCCGTCTTCCCGTCTTCTCGTCTTCTCGTCTTCGGGTCTTCTGAGGTACCTTGCGTAACGCCCATCACACTCGCGCCTTCGACATGACGATAGACATCCGCTCCGATACCGTCACCAAGCCGTCGCCTGAGATGCGCCGCGCCATCGCCGAGGCCGAAGTCGGCGACGACTTCCTCGATGGCGACCCGACCACGCGTCGCCTCGAGGAGGCGGTGGCCCAGCTGCTCGGCAAGGAGCGGGCGATCTTCTTCCCCTCGGGGACGATGGCCAACCAGTGCGCCATCTGGACGCTGTCGGAACGCGGGACGGAGATCTACGCCGACTACGGATCGCACATCAACGACTGGGAGATGGTCGGGGCGGCGGCGATCGCCGGCGTTCAGCTGCGCACCGTGCAGGGCGAAGGACCGATGATGGACGCGCAGTCGCTGGAGCGTGCCTTTCGTGCCCCGTCGTCGAGTGCGCCGCGCGCGTCGCTGGTCTGCCTCGAGAACACGCACAACGGCGCCGGTGGACTGGTGACGCCGCTGGCCGGGATTCGCGCCATGCACGACGTGGCGCGCAACCACGGCTGTGCCGTACATCTCGACGGCGCCCGCCTGTGGAACGCCTCGGCCGCGTCGGGGACGCCGTTGCACGAGTTCGCACGCTTTGCCGATACCGTGATGGTCTCCTTCTCCAAGGGGCTGGGCGCGCCGGCCGGTGCCGCGCTCGTCGGATCCGAGGAGGTCATCGAGCGGGCCAACGAGCATCGCAAGCGCCTGGGCGGCGTGATGCGCCAGAGCGGGATCCTGGCGGCCGGCGCGCTCTACGGGCTCGAGCACAATCGCGACCGGCTGCACGTCGACCACGAGCACGCCACCGAGTTCTCGTTCATCGTCGACCGGGCCATCGCGGCGACCGTGGTCCCGCCGGACAGCAACATCGTGATGATCGACCTGACCCCGGGGCTCTCGGCGCACGACGTGGTACGCCGCGTGGCGGAGCATGGGGTGAAGGTCGGCGTCTGGACGCCGACGCGTGTACGGGCCGTGATGCACCTCGACGTCACGCGCGAGCAGGTGGAGCAGGCGGGCGAGGCGGTGCTGGAAGGGCTCGACGAGGCGTGGCGCGCCCTTGGCGATACGAGCGAGTGGCCGGCGGTTCCGCGGAAGTAGCTTTTCCGCGGGCGGTTGTCGCGACGGGAGACGGTCACTAGACTTCTCGTCGCTCCAGGTCCCGAAGGGCGAAAGCGCGCCAACCCCGTGAGGACCCCGAAGGTAGCAGCGGTACGCGATGTCTTGCGTTGCTTCGTCAGACCTGGAGTATTCGCGCGGGCGCTCGTCAGAGCCCCGCGCGTTTTTTTGTTGCCCCACTCCTGCCGCCCGCCACTCCCGCCACCGAGCGATGCGGGCCAATTTGAGACAGGCGAGTTGAGCGTCATCCCTCGCCACTCCAGGAAGACGCGTGTGATGCTGCCGTCACGCGTCTTCTCGTCTTCTCGTCTTCCCGTCTTCCCGTCTTCCCGTCTTCCGCCTTTGATCGCTCTCGCCCGGAAGTACCGTCCCAGGAACTTCGCGACGGTCGCCGTCCAGTCACACGTCTCCAACACGCTCAAGGGGGCTATCGCCCGTGGGCGGGTGGCGCATGGCTACCTGTTGTGTGGGCCGCGCGGCGTGGGCAAGACGACGCTGGCGCGTGTGCTGGCGATGGCGCTCAACTGCGAGAACAAGCGCGACGACGGCGAGCCGTGCGGGGCGTGCCAGAGCTGCACGCGCATCTGGAGCGGCGGGGCGTCGCTCGACGTGGTGGAGATCGACGCGGCGTCCAACCGCGGCGTGGATGACGCGCGCGACCTGCGTGAGCGGGCGATGTACGCCCCGTCGGGCGAGGGGCGCTACAAGGTCTACATCGTCGACGAAGCGCACATGCTCACGCGCGAGGCGTGGAATGCGCTGCTGAAGATCCTCGAGGAGCCGCCGCCGCGCGTCGTCTTCGTCTTCGCGACAACCGAGCCGCAGAAGATCGCGCAGGCGGCCGCCCCGGTGCTCTCGCGGCTGCAACGCTTCGACTTCCGCCGCATGGGGCCGGGGGACATTCGCGATCGCGTGGGGGCGGTGCTGGGCGAGGAAGGGGTGGCGTTCGAGCCCGAGGCGCTGGGGATGATCGCCCGGGCCGCCGACGGCTCCATGCGCGACGCGCTGTCGCTCACCGACCAGGTGCTCGCGTTAGGCGATGGCGGCGTCACCGCGCAGCGCGTGCGCGAGGCGCTCGGGCTGGTGGCCGAGGACGAGTACATCGCCCTGCTCGACGTGATCGGCGAGCGGCGCGCGGGCGACGTCTTCGGCCTGGTGGGGCGTCTCGTCGACCTTGGCGTCGACCTGGGGCAGTTCCTGGCGGGGCTGGGCGACATCCTGCGCGCCCAGCTGGCGCTGGCGTTAGGCGCCCGGGAGGTCGAGGTGAGCGCGGCGGCGCGCGAGGCGCTGGAGGCACGGAAGGAGCGCCTGGCGCCGGGCGACATCCTTCGCATGCTCAACGCCGTCGCCGAGCTCGAGCCACGCTTCCGGCGGAGCGGACAGCAGCAACTCCTGCTCGAGACGCTCCTCGTGCGGTTTGCCCTGCTCGATCGCACGCTCGACCTGGAGTCGGTGCTGCGCGAAGTGGGCGGTGGTGGCGGCGGTGGTGGTGGCGGCGGGGGAGCGGGCGGGGCGGACCGCCGCGCCCTCCGTCCGCGTTCCGCCCGTCGGGGGGAGTCGCGCGGGGGATACCGTGCCGCTCCACCGGTCGCTGGGGACTCTGCCCCGCGCGCCGACATCTCGGGGCGTCGCGAGACGCCGGTCGACACCCCGCGGGTGCAGGAAGGGCGCATTCCCCCGCCGCGAGGGGAAGGGCCGCCGCCGCGTGGTGGTCCGCCATCGCGCGGCGACTCCGGGGGCTACGGCGCACGGATGGAGGCCGGCCCGGGGCTGGAACGCGAGGTGGGGGCGACGGCGACGATGTCGCCACCCACCGCGGTCGCCGAACGGCTCTCGCCGGTTGAACCCGTCCGTCGGCCGGTCCCGGCGACGTCGGGGGCCGGCGCGCCGCTGGCCACGCTCGACATCAATCATCTGGTGGAGCGCTGGGATGACATCGTCGTCGCCATTCGCCGTGATCGCCCGATCGTGGGGACGCTCGTGGAGAAGGCGATTCCGACCGCGGTGACGTCGTCGGGGGTGGTGTCGCTCCAGATCGAAGACATGGGGGCGTTCGAGAGCCTGGCCGCCAAGGCCAAGGAGCTGAGCACCGCCATGTCGCAGCACATCGCCGGGCTCACGCGCGTCCAGCTCCTCCCCCCCGATTCGGCCAAGGACAACAGCCCGCGTCGCATGACGGCGGAGTCGATCAAGTCCGAGACGCTGGTGGCGCTGCGCAAGCGTGACCCGGTGCTCGCCGCCGCGATCGACGAACTCGATCTGGACCTGATCAACTAGCACACGCAGGCGTTCACGACCGACGGAGCCGTCGGGAGCTCGCGAAGGGAAGGCCGACTCCCCGACGCCGAGTGGGGTCGCGTAAACTGAGGCATCACAAGACTTTCAGAGCCATGGCCGACATCTTCAAGATCCTGCAGCAGGCGCAGCAGATGCAGTCCAAGATGCAGGAGATGCAGGAAGAGCTGACCCAACGCTCCGTCACCGGGAGTTCGGGGGGTGGGATGGTAACCGTCGAAGCGGACGGGAAGGGGACAGTTCGCAAGGTGAAGCTCGACCCCACGGTCGTGAACCCGGCCGACGTCGAGATGCTGGAAGACCTGATCGTCATCGCCGTCTCCGACGCCCAGAAGAAGGCCAACGACCTGGCCCAGGCCGAGATGGGGAAGCTGGCCGGGGGGCTCAACCTCCCGTTCAAGCTCCCGTTCTAGGGGGGCGCGGCGTGTCGGCGATCGACGATCTGGCGGGCGAACTCGCCAAGCTCCCCGGGATCGGGCGCAAGACGGCGCTGCGGTTGACGTACCACCTGCTCAAGCAGCCGCGTGAGCGCAGCGTCCGGTTGGCGCATGCGCTGGAGACGCTGGCCGAGCGCGTCCACCCCTGTCCGGTGTGCTACAATCTCACCGAGGACGAGGAATGCGGGATTTGCCGCGACCCAAGACGTGACGCGGGAGTGATCTGCGCCGTCGAAGAAGCGGCGGACATCGGCGCGATCGAACGTGCCGGCGAGTTCCGGGGGCATTTTCACGTCCTCGGAGGGCGCATTTCTCCGCTCGACGGGGTGGGACCGGAAGATCTCACCGTGGCTGCTCTCGAACGCCGGGTTGCCGGCGGGGCTGTGAAGGAAGTGATCGTAGCGACCAATCCGAGTGTCGAAGGCGAGGCGACCGCCCTGTACCTGCAGCAGGTGCTGGTGCCGCTGGGCGTGCGCGTGACGCGCATCGCCCGGGGGCTTCCTGTGGGCGGTGACCTGGAGTACGCCGACGGGATCACGATCGCGCAGGCGCTGTCGGCGCGGCGGGAGATGGCCTGACGTGCGCAAGGGATCGCTGTTGTCCTTTGGAGTGCTCGGCGGATTCGTCGCCGGCTTCGCGTTGTGGAGTCGTCAGCAGCGCGTGGATCGCCAGAGCCTCTTCAGCCGCAACCCGATGCGCCGCCTGGCGGCGCTCGGCTACCTGAGCTCGCAGGCCGATGAGCAGACCGTGGCGCTCCTGCGCGAGTACCTCGCGTGGGAGTCCAAGCCGGAATTGCGCCGTCGTGCGCGCCGGCTGCTGCGCCGCGTCGAACGAACGCTCGCCTGAGCCAGGCCGATACTCATGCGCATGCCCATTGGAGCCTCGAGCTGGTCGTTCACCGAAGAGGACTACAGCGCCCTCACGCAGGTGCTGCAGCGCTTCCTGTTCGACAGCAACGCGCGCTGTGCCCTCCTGGTCGACCGGAGCGGCCAGCTGGTGACGTTCGCGGGGGATCGCCCCACGTTCGATGTCACCGCCTTCGCGACGCTCACCGCCGCCGACTTCTCGGCCAACGACCAGCTCGCGCGCCTCATTGGCGAGAGCGACTTCAACACCCTGTTTCACCAGGGGGAAAAGGAGTCGATGCTGCTGGCGGATGTCGCGCGTCGGGTGATCCTGGTCGCCCTCTTCGACAACCGGACGACCCTCGGCCTGGTGCGCCTCAAGATGCGCGCGATCGTCGACGAACTCGGACGCCTCATCGAGCGCTCGCTCCAGCGCTCGCAGCTCAGCAATCCGCAGCGGCAGCCCCTCCTGGGCGATGTCGATGACGAGATCGATCGTCTCTTCCAGTAATCGCAACGGACGAGAGAGACGCCGATGTCGATGATCAACTACGCCTCGCGCGAGATCAACTGCAAGATCGTGTACTACGGGCCGGGACTCGGCGGGAAGACCAGCAATCTCGAACACGTCTACAAGAAGGTGGCACCGAGCACGCGCGGGAAGCTCATCTCGCTGGCCACCGAGAGCGAACGCACGCTCTTCTTCGACTTCCTCCCTGTCGACCTCGGGACGATTCGGGGCTTCAAGACGCGCTTTCACCTGTACACCGTCCCCGGACAGGTCTACTACAACGCGTCGCGCAAGCTCATCCTGAAAGGGGTCGATGGGATCGTCTTCGTGGCCGACTCGCAGGTCGACCGCATGGAGGCGAACCAGGAATCGATGCAGAACCTGTACGACAACATGGTCGAGTACGGCTACGACCTCACGCGCATGCCGTTCGTCGTCCAGTACAACAAGCGCGACCTGCCGAACGCCGCGCCACTCGCCGAGTTGCAGTCGGCGCTGAACCCGGGGTGGGAAGTGACCGAGCCGACCCGGCAGCGGCTGACCCCCGACACGTGGCACGCCGGCGAGAACCTCATCGAGCAGCTGCCGACTGGCGAATGGGTGGAACGGGCCCCTTATTTTGAGGCGGTCGCCGTGACCGGCGACGGTGTCTTCGATACCTTGAAGGCAGTCTCCAAGCTCGTACTGAAGTCCCTGTCGTAGCGAACCCTTGTGTCGCTGAACCTCCCGAACGCGATCACCGCCGCCCGCATTGCCAGCACGCCGTTGATCGCCGCCCTGGTGATCAGCGCGGGGTGGCAGTTGCGCCTGACGGCATGGTGCCTGTTCATCATCGCGGCGGTGACCGACTACTTCGACGGCAAGCTCGCCCGTGACCGCAACCTGGTCACCAACCTGGGCAAGCTGCTCGACCCGCTCGCCGACAAGATGTTGCTGCTGGCGACGCTCGTCCCCATGTACTGGCTCACGCGCGACGTGGCGCTGTGGGCCTCGCTCCCCAAGCCCGACGCGTGGGCGGCCGGGGCCACCATCGGCCCCGTCCTCGCGGGGGCGCGCGTGGCCTACCCCTTCGTCACGCCGCTGGGGCTCGTGGGGCTCCCATTCTGGATCATCGCCGTCGTGCTGGGGCGCGAGCTCTTCATGACGGTATTCCGTCAGTACGCCGCGCAGCGCGGCGTGATCATCTCGGCCATCGGCCCGGCCAAGTGGAAGACGACGTTCCAGTGGATCTGGGTCGGCGCCGCCTTCTTCTGGTTCTTCGCCTCCTCGGCGGCAGCCGAGCATCGCTGGACCAGCTCGGCGTGGAACGCCTTTGCCATGTTCAACGGCATCGTCGGCGTCCTCTCGATGATCGGGGCCGTCGCCCTGACGCTCTACTCGCTGTGGCTCTACCTGCAGCGCTACGGCGGCCTCCTGGTCGGCTCCGGCGGTACGCGCGGCACTGCAGGGTAGCGCCGAGTACCGCGTGAACCTCGAGATCGTCACGATCGGCGACGAGCTCCTGCTCGGCCTCACCATCGACACCAATGCTGCGTGGCTCGCCCGCGAACTCGCGGCCGACGGCGTGAGCATCGTGCGTCGGGCCTCGGTCGGCGACGACGCGGCCATGATCGCGGATGCGGTGCGCGATGCCCTCGATCGCAGCGGGGCGGTGATCACCACCGGCGGGTTGGGGCCTACCGCCGACGACATGACCAAGCCCGCGATCGCGGCACTGTTCGGGCGCGAGATGGTCTTCGACGCCGAACGGTGGGAGGCGCTCAAGCAACTCTGGCGCGAGCGCGGACGTCCAGGCGAACTCCCGGAGTCCAACCGCCAGCAGGTGATGATCCCGGCTGGGGCGCACGTCCTCACCAACCGGCATGGGACGGCGCCGGCGATCTTCCTCGAGGATGCGCGCGGTCGCTGGGTGGCGATGCTCCCCGGCGTTCCGCGCGAGATGCGGGGGATCTTCCATGAGGAGCTGCGCCCGCTCATCCAGGGGCGGCTGGGTTCGGCGCGCGCCGTGGTGCGCACGCGCACGGTGCGCACCACCGGCGTCGCCGAGTCGCAGCTCCCCACGCTGCTGGGTGACGTGGCCCGCGGGGTGGACGGAATGTCGCTCGCCTACCTCCCCGGGCAGGAAGGGGTCGACTTGCGGCTGACGGTGCGCGGCGCGGCGCCTGACGAGGCCGATGCCCGCCTCGCCGCTGGCTGCGCCACCCTCGCCGCGCGCGTCGGCCCGTACGTCTACGCCGACCAGGCCGCGACCGACCTCGCCGAGGTGGTCCTGGCCGGCTGCCGGGCCCGCGGGTTGCGGCTGGCGGTGGCCGAGAGCTGCACTGGCGGGCTGCTCGGGGGGCGGATCACCGCCATCCCCGGCTCGAGCGATGTCCTCCTGGGCGGGGTCATCGCCTACGACAATGCGGTGAAGCGCGAGCAGCTCGGCGTCTCGCCGGAGACGCTGGCACGCGTCGGCGCGGTGAGCGAGGAGGTCGCCCGGGCGATGGCCGCCGGGGTACGGTCGAGGTTCGGCGCCGACATCGGGGTCGGCATCACCGGGATCGCTGGCCCTGGCGGAGGGACCGACGACAAGCCGGTCGGGACGGTCTGGATCGCCGTCGATGTGCGCGGCGAGGTGCGCACCTTTGGCGGGCGCCTCATCGGCGACCGCGCCGAGGTGCGCTTTCGCGCCACACAGGCCGCGCTGGAGATGATCCGTCGCGCCCTGCTCCCGAAGTAGGCCGCGCCCTCCGGCGTTGCGCGGTGACTCGAGCGCCGAAGCCCCCGGCGGCGCTGCCGAAGTGGCGCACGCGGCCCGGCACGGCCGTTGCCCCACACCAACGCGCGGTCGAGATTTGAGAGAGCGGCTGCGCCGCTCGCACCAGACGGAAGCGAGCGCGCGGCGCCCCGCGTGAAACCCATCCCGGCACAACCAAGTAGGCCTGAGCCATATGGACGACCGACAGCACTCCGAGCAGTCCGCTCCCCCCGCGAGCGAGCACGATGCCCCGACGGCGGCCGATGCGGCGCACAACGCGTCGGGCGACACGGCGACGCTCACGACGCACGAGGAGCTGCATCGTGCCGTGGACGAGCAGCGGGACAAGTACCTCCGCCTCGCCGCCGAGTACGACAACTTCCGCAAGCGCACCGTGCGCGAGCGGCAGGAGTCGGGGTGGCGCGCGCAGGGAGATCTCGTGGCCGGGCTGATCGACGTCCTGGACGACCTGACGCGCTTCGCGCACGTCGACCCGGCGACGACCGATGCCCGCACCGTGGTGGAGGGGGTGGGGATGGTCGAGAAGAAGCTCTTCAAGTCGCTCGCCGGACACGGGCTCGAGGTGGTGAACCCCGTGGAGCATCCGTTCGACCCCGCGCTGCACGAGGCGATCACGACCACCCCCGCTCTCAGCGAGGAGGAAGACCACATGGTGGCGCAGGTCTTCCAGCTCGGGTACGTCTTTCGCGGGCAGCTGCTGCGTCCGGCGCGCGTGGTCGTGAAGCAGTGGAACGGGTGAGCCGCCGTTAGGCACGCATGGCACCCACCAAGGACTACTACGCGGTACTCGGCGTCCCGTCGACGGCGTCGGCCGAAGAGATCAAGAAGCAGTATCGCCGCCTGGCCAAGAAGTACCACCCGGACGCGAATCCCAACGATCCGAAGGCGTCGGACCGCTTCAAGGAGATCTCGGAGGCGTACCAGACCGTAGGTGACGCCGAGAAGCGCAAGCAATACGACGAGATGCGCCGACTGGGGGCCTTCACCGGGTACCCGCCCGGCGGCACGCGCCAACGTTCCGGACCGCGTCCCGGCGCAAGCAGCAGTGGGACGACCGGTTCGGCGGGGGCCCAGGGGGGTGACGTCCGCTTCCAGGACTTCGACGTCGGCGGTCTTGGCGGGTTGGGCGATCTCTTCGGGAGCATCTTCGGCGGCAACGCGACCGGCGGGCGCGGACGGCAGCGCCCCTCGGAGCAGGGGCAGTCGGTCGAGACGACGCTCGAGGTTCCGTTCCGCACCGCGGCGACCGGGGGCAAGGTCCCGATCGAGCTGGAGGTGACCGAGGAATGCGCCAGCTGCAACGGGAGCGGCGCAGCCCCGGGGGCGACGGTGAAGGTCTGTCCCGAGTGCACGGGGCGGGGGACGATCTCCTTCGGCCAGGGAGGGTTCGCGGTGAATCGTCCGTGCCCGATGTGCATGGGGCGCGGGCAGGTGCCGAGCGAGCGCTGCCCGACGTGCAACGGGGCCGGTGACGTGCGCACGCGAAAGAAGGTGCTGATCACCGTCCCCTTCGGGGGCCGACACCGGGACCAAGATCCGGCTCAAGGGGCAGGGGGGGCGCGGGGCCAACGGCGGCCCGCCGGGCGACCTCGTGATCACGCTGCAGGTGCAGGACGACCGCTTCTACAAGCGCGAGGGGCTCGACCTCCTGGCCACCGTCCCGCTGAACATCGCGCAGGCCACGTTAGGCACGAAGATCTCCGTCCGCACGCTCGACGGGAAGAAGGTGTCGATCCGCATCCCGGCGGGGACGCCGAGCGGGAAGCGATTCCGCATTCGCTCGCAGGGGATCGAGAAGGAGGGGCACGTGGGGGACCTGATCGTGGAGACGAGCATCATCGTCCCCGACAAGCTGACCGAGGAGCAGGAGCGCCTGCTGCGGGAGTTCGCGGAGGCCGGAGGGCTCAAGTTCTAGGGGCGTCAGGCGAGACCAATCGCACGCGAGTGAGGGTGTCGCCGGAGGACTCGGGGGCGCCCGCGTTCGTCTCCCCCGGCCGGAGTCTCGAGCACGTCACGGCTGCATCGGGCGCGAGCGGGCGGGCGGGGGACGGGTTATTCTCTGGCATGATGCGCACACCCTCGGAAGTCCTGCGGCGGTTCGCAGGCGTGTTGCTGCTGGCGGGATGCGCGAAGGCGCCAGAGTCGGCGTCTCGCATCGCGCAGGCGCCCGTCGCGGCGCGCTCCACCCCGCTCATCATCGCGCACCGCGGGGCTAGCGGGCATCGGCCGGAGCACACGCTGGCGGCCTACGGGCTCGCCATCGAGCTGGGGGCCGACTTCGTCGAGCCGGACCTCGTCATGACCCGGGACCGCGTGCTCGTGGCGCGGCATGAGAATGAGATCGGCGGGACGACGAACGTTGCGGCGCGGTTTCCCGAGCGCCGTCGCAGCAAGGTGATCGACGGCGACACGGTGACCGGGTGGTTCACCGAGGACTTCACGCTGGCCGAACTCAAGTCGCTGCGGGCGAAGGAGCGGCTGCTGCAGCGCTCGCATGCCTGGGACGGCGAGTTCGAGATCCCCACCTTCGACGAAGTGCTCGCCTACGTGCGCGAGCGCGAGCGCGCCACGGGGCGCACGATCGGGGTGTATCCCGAGACGAAGCACCCGTCGTACTTCCGGGCGATCGGGCTCCCCCTCGAGGACTCGCTCCTGGCCGTGCTCGCGCGCCACGGCTATCGCCAGCGTGGTGATGCCGTCTTCATCCAGTCGTTCGAGGTCGGGAACCTCAAGGCGCTGCGCGCGCGCACGACGTTGCGCCTGGTGCAACTCGTCAATCTCGACGGCGTCCCCCCGGACGTTGCGGCTGCCGGAGGGACGACGCGCTACGCCGACCTGATCACCCCCGAGGGGCTGCGTGGGGTGGCGCGCTACGCCGACGCGATCGGGGCGCACAAGTGGCTCGTCCTGCCACGGGCCGTCGCCGGCGACACCTCGCGGGCCACCTCGCTCGTGCGCGATGCACACGCGGCGGGGCTCCTCGTGCACGTCTGGACCATGCGGTCGGATACGCCCGACCTCGCGCTCGGCTTCCTCGGCGACGCGGCGGCAGAGTGGCGCGCCTTTCGCGATGCCGGGGTGGACGGGATGTTCGGTGACTTCCCCGACGTGGGTGCAGCGGCGCTGCGCGGGGCCGCACCCGCCCGTCGTTAGGCTCTCGTCGCGCGCTGGGCGCGGCCGCGGGCCGTGCGCGGCGGCTGCCGGGGCGGCGACGGCTGGGCGAAGCGGGGCCGGGCGCGACGACCGCTGGGCGACGCAGCCGCCGGGCGCGATACAGCGGAGGCGGGGCGGTGCCATGCCACGCGTCCCCGCTCCGCCGCGGGCCGGAAATTGGCCCCATGCACCGGGTCGAATTGGCTCTCTACAAAGGACCATTCCGCACGTACGATTCACGCATGCCTGCGCCCTCCGCCAGTCGTCGTGCGTCGCGCGCCCGCGCCATCGCCGTGCTCACCAGTCCCGAGCGCGATGGGCGGCCGCTCTACGTGCAGCTTCACCAGCAGCTGCGCGAGCACATCCTGCGCGGCGACCTCGCCCCCGGGAGCCGGCTCCCGTCGGCCCGCACGCTCGCCTCCGACCTCCAGGTCTCGCGCAACACCGTGGAGGCGGCGATCGGGCAGCTCTGCGCCGAGGGGATGGTCGAGCGTCGCGTCGGCGTCGGGACGATCGTGGCGAACCTGGGTGCGGTCGCCCCGTTCGCGCGCCGAATGCGACTCGCCGCTGCGGGATCGCCGCCGCCGCAGAAAGGGGGACCCGCGCGACGGCGGGAGCTCTCGCCCAGGGGGGAGCGCCTTGCGGCCGGAGGGCAGGCCGAGCTCGATGCCGACGCGCGCACCGGTCCCTGCATGACCGATGTAGAGATCTTCCCGGCGCGCACCTGGCACCAGCTCCTCGCGCGCGTGGCGCGCGAACAGGACAACGGGTTGCTCCGTACCGGCGACGTGCAGGGCGATCCGTCGCTGCGGCGGGCCATCAGCGAGCACGCGCGCCTCACGCGCGGCGTGCGCTGCACGGCCGACGAGGTTGTCATCGTGCACAGCACGCAGCAGGCGCTCGACCTCACGAGTCGCCTCCTGCTCGCCGACGGCGAGAGCGTCTTGATGGAGGAGCCCGGCTACCGCAGTGCGCGCGCCGTGTTCACCGCGTCGGGCGCGCGCGTGATCGGGATCCCCGTCGACGACGATGGACTCCAGGCCGAGCGACTCCGCCTGCATCGTGACGCGCGGCTCCTGTACCTCACGCCGTCGCACCAGTACCCGCTGGGCGTCACGCTCGCGCTGCGGCGCCGGCTGGAGACGCTCGCCTGGGCACGCGACGCGGGGGCGTGGATCGTCGAGGACGACTACGACAGCGAGTTCCGCTACACCGGGCGCCCCATCGCGGCGATGCAGGGGCTCGACGACGCCGAGCGCGTTCTCTACCTGGGGACGTTCAACAAGGTGCTCTTTCCCGGCATTCGCCTGGCGTACCTCATTTTGCCGCGGGCGCTGGTGTCGGGCTTCCGGGCGGCGCGGCGCCTCACGGACGGCGCGCCGTCACCGCTGGTGCAGGCGGCGCTGGCGCGCTTCCTCTCCGAGGGGCACTTCGCCGCGCACCTGCGCAAGGCGCGCAAGCTGTACGAGGGACGCCGCAACCTGCTGGTGGAGCGGCTCGAGCAGCGGCTGGGCGCGCGTGGACGCGTCGGCATGAGCCAGACGGGATTGCACCTGGTGGTCCTGCTGCCGCCGGAACTCGACGACCAGTCGTTGGCCGACGCCGGCTCGGGCTTCGGGCTCGGCGTCGAGCCGCTCTCGTCGTTCTACGCCGGCGGACGCGAGGCGTCTTCGCAGCCCCGCGGGCTTCTGCTCGGCTTTGGCGGCGCCAGCGAGGCGGCGATTCGTCGTGGGGTCGATGCCATCGCCCGCGCCATGCCCGCTGTCACCACCGACCGCCGCCGCGCCTAACGGCGCACCGTCATCCCACGCCCGCGCCAGGCGCGTGGGCAACTCGTGTTCACCCGTCCCTTCCTTCGATGCCCGCATCCATCCTGGCTCGCCCCGCCGCCGACGAACACATCCCGTACTTCGGGCGGTACACCGCGCTCGTCCCACCCGGTGACCTCATCGCCCACGCCGAGGCGCAGGTGCTGGAGCTGCGCGCCCTGCTCTCGCCGTTGTCGGCGGAGCAGTCGCGCCATCGGTATGCCGAGGGGAAGTGGAGCATTCGTGAAGTGGTGGGGCACCTCACCGACGTCGAGCGGGTCTTCGCGTATCGGGCCACCGCGTTCTCGCGTCGCGATCCTGCTCCGCTCCCCGGGTACGATCAGGCGGCATGGCTCCCGATGGGCGAGTACGACGATCGGGCCCTCCCTGACCTCCTGGACGAATGGGAGTGCGCGCGTCGTGCGATGATTGCGCTCATGCGGGGGATGCCGGCGTCGGCACTCGGCGCGCGCGGCATCGCCAGCGACGCCGAGATCAGCGTGCTGGCCTTGCTGACGATCCCGGTGGGGCACGTCGCGTACCACGTGCAGCTGCTCGCGCGCGACTACGGCGTGGGCGCGGATCGTTAGGCCGTGCCACGACCGGTGGTCACGCTGCTCGACGTCGCGGACGCGGAGGCTGCCGAGACGGTGGCGCAGGGAATCCGGGACTTCAATGCGCAGCGCTGTGGCCCATCCCGCTCCGTCCCGCTCAACGCGATTCTGCGCGTCGACGAGCGCGTGGTGGGGGCGGTGCTCGGGCGCACCGTCTACGGCCACTGGCTCATCGAGGCCGTGTGGGTGCACGAGGGGCACCGCGGGCGAGGGGTCGGCCGCCAACTCCTCGAAGCGGCGGAGAGCGAAGCGCTTCGTCGTGGCGTGCGCGGGGCACAGGTCGACACGCTCTCGTTCCAGGCGGTCGGCTTCTATGCGACCTGTGGCTTCCGGGAAGTCGGGACGATCCCGGATTTTCCGCCCGGGCATACGAAACACTACCTCTTCAAGTCCTACGCGGACGCTTGAGGTGCGGGCGACGCGTTAGGCGGCGAGGACCGGGAGCGGGCCGCGGGCGCCGGCCGCGCGCTCGATGAAGCCACCGCCCAGCACGCGGCTGCCATCGTAGAGCACCAGCGACTGGCCCGGGGTGATGGCGGCGACGGGGTCGTCGAGGGCCAACTCGATCTCGTCGCCGTCGAGCCGGATGATCTCCCCCGCCGCGGGCGGCGCGCGATGCCGCACTTGCACCTGTACCCGGCTCCCGACGGCCGGCGCATCGACGAGCCAGTTGACCTCACGGGCCACGACGCCGCGCCCGAGCAGCGCCTCGCGCGGCCCGATGACGACGGCACGTGCCTCGGGGCGAATCGCCACCACGAACATCGGTTCGGCAAACCCACCGGGGATACCGCGGCGCTGCCCGATCGTGTAGCGCGCGTAACCCTCGTGCTCACCCACCACGCGGCCGTCCTCGAGCAGGATTGGGCCGCGCGCGAGCGCAGGGGCGTCGGCGCCCAGGCGCTGGCGGATGATCTTCGTGTGGTCGCCGTCGGGGACGAAGCAGATGTCCTGCGACTCCACCTTGTCGGCGACAATCAGCCCTAACGAGCGCGCCACCTCGCGCGTCTCGGCCTTGGTCTGGTGGCCGACGGGGAGCAGCATGCGCGGTACCACCTCGCGGTCGATCCCCCACAGGAAATAGGTCTGGTCCTTCGAACCGTCCACGCCGCGATGGAGGGCCCCGTCGAGCACGCGCGCGTAGTGCCCCGTGGCGATGTACGGCGCGTCGATGGCGTCGGCCTTGCGCAGCAGGTCGCGGAACTTCGTGAAGGTGTTGCAGCGCACGCACGGGATGGGGGTGCGCCCCGCCGAGTACTCCTGGACGAAGTTGTCGACCACGTCGTGCCCGAACGCGCTCTCGAGGTTGAGCACGTAGTGCGGGACCCCCAACGATTCGCAGATGCGTCGCGCGTCGTTGATCGAGTCCAGCGAGCAGCACGGCTTGTCAGGGACCTCGTCGCCGTAGCAGAAGAGCTTCATCGTCGCCCCCACCACGTCGTACCCCTGCGCGTGCAGGAGCGCGGCGGCGACGGAGGAGTCGACGCCGCCTGACATGGCGACCAGGACGCGCGGGCGGGATGACATCGGCTACTGGGGAGACGGGAGACGGGAGACGGGAGACTGGAGTGGCGACGCGATGGGCGCGTCGGCGGAGCTCCCGATCTCACTTCCCCCTGACGAACGCCGGTGCGCCACGATTCGCTCCCGGCTCAGCCGTGCTGGCCGCTCAAGCGACGGGCCTTCTCGATCAGGGCCGGGAAGAGCTCGGTGACGCGGGTGATCCCCTCGTCGGTCGACAGGGCGCCGAGCGACATGCGCACGGCGGCGGCGCCAAGGTCGGAGCGAACGCCTAACGCCGTCAGCACGTGCGACGGCGTCACGCTCCCGCTCTGGCAAGCCGATCCGGCGGAGCAGGCGACCCCCTGCATGTCGAGCGCCATGAGCAGCGACTCGCTGTCGGTGCCGGGGACCGACAGGTTGAGGATGTGCGGCGCGCGCGGCCCACCACGGCCGTGCACGATGGCGTCGGGGATGCGCGCGAGCAGCGCCGCCTCGAGACGGTCGCGCATCGCTTCCAGCGCCGCCCACGACGCCTCGCGCTCCGCCACCGCGAGCTCAGCCGCCTTGGCCAGCCCCACCGCCATCGCCACGTTCTCCGTCCCGGGGCGGCGACCGCGATCCTGCGTGCCACCGTACATGAGCGGCTCGAGCGGGGTGCCACGGCGAATGAAGATCGCCCCGATCCCCTTGGGGGCGCCGATCTTGTGCCCGGAGATGGTGAGCGAATCGAAGGGCACCGCACGGGCGTCGATCGGCACCTTGCCGAACGCCTGCACCGCATCGGTGTGGAACATCGCGCCAGCGGCCTTGGCACGCGCCACGAGCGGGGCGAGATCCTGCACGACCCCCATCTCGTTGTTCACCCACATCACGCTGCAGAGCGCCACCTGGTCGTCGACGAGCGCCTCGAACGACTCGGGGCGCACGCGCCCGACCGAGTCGACCTCGAGCATCCGTTCCTCGCCTCCCTCGCGCGCGATTTCGTGCACCGCGGCCAGCACCGCCTTGTGCTCGATGGGGGTGGAGACCACCGCGCGGCGCTGCTCGCGCACGGCGCGCCAGCTCCCGAGGATGGCGAGGTTATCGCCTTCGGTCCCCCCGGAGGTGAAGCAGATCTCGTCGGACTGCGCTCCGAGCGAACGAGCGACGCGCTCGCGCGCCTCGTCGAGCGCCGTGCGCGCCTCACGCCCCCACTTGTGCACGCTCGAGGGGTTCCCGAAGCGCGGGCCGAAGAAGGGGAGCATCGCCTCGAGCACCTCGGCGCGAACCGGGGTCGTGGCGGCGTGGTCGAGATAAACGGGAATTCGCATGGTCGGGGGAAGATACGGCGTTCGGACCGGAGTCTGAACCCGTCCGGGGTCGCGCGGGGTCTGTCGGGGGGCGGGCGATCAGTCCAACGACAGGCGGCCGCGCCTGAAACGCTGGATCGCGAGCAGGTTGAGGAGGACGGCGATCCCCCCGATCGCCGCGGCGATCCGGAAGGAGAGCGCTTCCAGCCCCATCGTCCCGACCCTCGCCAGCACGCGCACCTGAAAGTCGGTGGAGGTGAGCTGGACGAACAGGACCGGGGTCATCATCAGGACGAGGATGATCACCCCGAAGGTCTGCTGTGCCTGCCGGACCGTGGCCGCGCGCAGGGAGACGAAGACCCCGAGACCGGCAATGAAGAACGAACCGGCGACGATCAGCGCGAAGAGCGACGCGACGCGCGGGAGCGGGATCCAGAGCAGTTCTCCCGCGTAGTGGCGCACGTTCACGACGGTCCAGCCGATCGCGAGGTTCAGCGCGGCGAAGGTGAAGCCGTACAGCACAGCGGCCAGGATCTTCCCTGAGATGATGGCCGCATCGGGGAGTCGCGAGGCCAGCAACGTCTCGAGGGTATGGCGTTCGCGTTCGCCGGCAATCGAATCGGCGATGAGCGTGGACGTCATGCTCGAGGTGAGCAGCGGCCAGTAGAAGAACATCAGTGGCGACGACAGCCAGGTCGTTCCCATCTGCAGCGGCGAGATGACGCCGAGGAAGAGCACGACGAGGAGGATGGACCACCCGCCGCGCTTGAAGCGCAGCAGCTGGTCGATGATCTCGAGCCATTCCTTGCGGGCGACGGTCAGGACGTCCTGGATCATCGCCCCTCGCGCGCCGGCGGCGTGTGCGCGCGGACGCCGGGTGGAGTGCCGTCGCTGGAGACGAGTTCGAGGAAGACGTCCTCGAACGAGAGGTGGTCGCGGCGCACCTCCTCGATGCCCACGCCTCGCGCCACCAGCCAGGCGACGATGGCGGGAACATCGCCGTCAGGGGCAATGCGCACGACCACGCCGCTGTTGTCGCGCTCGAGCGAGGCCACCGGCGTGATGCCGGCGAGGTCGGCGAGCAGGGCGTCGTCGAGGCCGTGGCCGGCGATGTGGACCACCGGGGCGCCGCGTGCGCTGCGCAGTGCCGTTGGCGCACCGAAGTCGAGCAGCTTCCCGCGGCGAATCACCCCCACGAGCGCGCACAGCCGTTCTGCTTCGGCGAGGTTGTGCGTGGTGAGGAAGATCGTGACCCCCTCCTGCTGCGCGAGCCGCATCAGGTCGTCGCGCAACGACGCCGACGCGACCGGGTCGAGCCCCGCCGTCGGCTCGTCGAGGAAGACGAGCGGGGGACGGTGCAGGACGGCGCGCGCGATGGCGAGCTTCTGCTTCATCCCGCGGCTCCAGTCTCCCACGGGTTCGTCACGCCGCTCCCAGAGTCCAAACTGCGACAGCAGGTCGCGAATGCGGGCGTTGCGGTCGCCGGCATTCATGTGCCATGCCCGCGCGTAGAACTCGAGGTTCTGCACCGCCGAGAGCCGCTCGTACACGCCGTTGTGCTCGAGCAGCGCGCCGGCGCGCGCGCGCACGGTGCTCCCGTGCCGTCGCGGGTCGAGGCCAAAGACCTCCGCGCCGCCCTCGGTGGGCTCGAGGATCCCCAGCAGGACGCGGATCACCGTCGTCTTGCCGGCACCGTTCGGCCCCAGAAAGCCGAACACGATGCCCGGGGGAACGTCGAAGGTGAGGTGGTCGAGCGCGCGGACCTTGGGAAAATCGCGCACCAACCCGGCTACCCGGATGGCCGGAACGGTCATGCGCGCGGTGCAGGGGAGAGCGCGCGCAACGCCGCGCGCACGGGGGCGGCGTCGAGTCCGTCGATGCGAAGGGGGAGGGCGACGAGTTCGTACTCGCCGGGAGTCACCGCGCCGAGGTCGAGATTCTCGAGGACGTACGCGCCGCCGGCAAAGATCCGGTGGTGCACGTCGAGCGCCTTGCTCTCGCGCTCATCGACCGACGGACAGTCGACGGCGAGGAGTCGGAGCCCGCGGCGGAGCAGGGCATCGACGCACGAGGTCGTGAGCACGGGCCAGGCGCGCGGGAATGCCCCGTCGGCGATCGTGTGTCCGGTCTGCAGGAGCAGGCGCTCGACGCGCACGTCGTCGGAGAGTCCGAGCTGCGGAAAGCTGATCGCCCCTTGGCGTGCGCTCACGTCGACGACGAGGCAGCGTCCCACGAAGACGTCGAGGGGGAGGGCATGCGACGCCGGCCAGCCGTCGCGCACGTGCAGCGGCGCGTCGGCGTGCGTCCCCACGTGCGGGCTCCCCGAGATGCACGAGAGGTTCACGCTCGCTCCATCGCCGACTCGAGCCGTCCAGCGGCAGTCGTACGGGGTGTCCCCCGGCCACTCCGGCGTCCCCGGGCGAAGGAGGATGCTGATGTCGTGCAGCGTCCCGTCGGTCGCGAATTCGTGGCCCATGATCAGAACGTGGATACCTGGAGCGACGTGATGTCGTCGACGCGCATGGTCTCGGTCGTGTAGAACGGCTCACCGTAGCGCGTACGAATCAGCGAGCCGTAGTGCGCCGCCTGGTGGCGGACGATGTCGTAGAGCGATTCCCCGTTGGGGTACACTTCGCCCGCCTGCACTGCGTCATCGAACTGCGAGCGATAGCAGCGGATGGCGGCCAGCTTGTCCTCGAAGGTGTCGCTGATATCGACGACGAAGGTGGGCTTGAGGTGATCTTCCCGGTACGCGATGCAGTGCACGACCTTGCGCGGGCGAAACGGCTCGAGGTCGTCCTCCAGCTTGCGCAGCCCCGCCACGAAGACGGCATCACGAATGAGTTCGGCGGCGGCGCGGTGGTCGGGGTGGCGCCCGTACGGGGCCGGCGCGGGGGCGAGGACGACCTGCGGCCTGAAGCGGCGAAGGGCGCGCGCCAGGAGGCGGCGCGTTTCGGGGGTGTTGACGATCCCCGAGTCGGGAAGGCCGAGCGTCTCGCGGGCGGCGATCCCCAGGATCGCGTTGGCCTCGGCGGCTTCGGCGGCGCGAATGGCGGCGGAGCCGCGCGATCCCATCTCGCCGGCGGTGAGGTCGAGGATCCCGGTGCGCCGCCCGGCCCGCGCGGCCTTGATCAGCGTCCCGCCGCAGGTCAGTTCGGCGTCGTCGGGATGGGCGACGATCGCGAGGAGGTCGAGGGGGGCGAGGGAAGACATGGCGGGAATTTACGGCTCGGAACGCCCCCGGACAGCAGGCCAGGATGCTGGGGCGAGCCTCCGCGCCGTTCCCCGCGCGTTGTCTCGACGGCCCGTCTTCCGATCCGGACTACTCGTACCGCAGCGCCTCCACGGGATCGAGCCGCGCCGCCCGGCGCGCCGGGATCAGTCCGAAGACCAGCCCAATCGAGATCGAGACTCCCACCGCGATGAGCGTGATCCCCACCGGTGTCGGCGCTTCCACGTCCAGCAGCAACGCGGCCCCGCGGCCCACCGCGAGCCCGGTCACCACGCCGATCAACCCGCCGATCCCGGTCAGCGTCGCCGCCTCGAAGAGGAATTGCAGCATGATGTCGCGGCGCGTCGCGCCTAACGCCTTGCGTACCCCGATCTCGCGCGTGCGCGAGGTCACCGAGACCATCATGATCGCCATCACCCCGATCCCCCCCACCAGCAGCCCGACCGAGGAGAGCGAGACCATCACCAGGAAGAAGGCCCCGGTGAGCCGATTGAAGATCTGGAGGATCTGGTCCTGCGTGACGAAGTCGAAGTTGTTCTTGTCGGCCGGGCGCAGGCGCCGCATCTCACGCAGCGTCACCATCACCGCCTCCTGCGCATCGGCGACCGCCACCGCCTTGCGCCCCTTCACGGCGATGAAGACCGCGTTGGCCTTGTCCAGCGTGAACTGCTGGTCGGCCATCCTGAACGGGATGATCGCCGACGTCTCGGCTCCCGGCGGCTGGAAGATGTTCGACGCCGCTTGAAAGAGCCCGATCACCTGCGCCGGCCGCCCGCCGACCTTGATGGTCTCGCCGAGCGGGTTGCGCCGCCCGAACATCTCGCGCGCCAGGTCCTCCGGAATCACCACCACGTTGGCGCCGCTCACCAGCTCGGCGCGCGAGAACCAGCGCCCCAGCACCAACTCTCCCCCGATGATCTCGCTGAAGTGATCGTCGGCGCCGTAGATGCGATTGGGTTGGGTGCGGACGTCGCCATACTCCAGTCGCCCCTGGATCACCGCCCACATGCCGGCGTACGCAATCTCGGGGAGCTCGGCGATACGTTCGGCCTCGCGCACCTGCAGGTCGGGGCGGATACGCATCCACGCGGGGAGCGCGTCGGGATTGACTGGCGTCCCGCTATACGCCTTGAAGACGTAGAACACGGTGGGGCCGGCCTGCTCGATCGTCGTGACGATCTGCGATTGGATCCCGTTGACGATCGTCGCCATCGACATGACCGAGCTCACGCCGATCACGACGCCGAGGATCGTGAGGCCGGCGCGCATCTTGGAGGCGCGGATCGCGTCGAGCGCGATGCCGATGTTCTCCCCTACCTGGTCGAGGATGCGCATCGCCTACTCCGCCCGCAGGGCGGCGATGGGATCGAGGCGCGCCGCGCGCCGCGCCGGGTACACGCCGAACAGGATCCCCACCCCCGCCCCAAGGGCCAGCGAGAGGAGCACCGACCACGCCGTCACGCGTGCCGGCAGCGGCGACGCCGCGGCGATGGCCAGCGCAAAGAGCCACCCGGCACTCACGCCGATCACACCGCCTAACGTGGCCAGCACGACCGCCTCGCCAAGGAACTGGCGCTCGATGTCCTCGGCGCGCGCCCCCACCGCCTTGCGAATCCCGATCTCGTGCGTGCGCTCGGTCACCGCCATCAGCATGATGTTCATGATGACGATCCCGCCCACCACTACGCCGATGGCCACCACCGCGGGGATGATCGCGAAGAGCAGGCGCGTGACCGTCTTCCAGAACGCGACGAGGGCGTCCGACGTCTCGATCGAGAAATCGTTGTCGTCGCCCGGTCGCAGCCCGCGCGCCACGCGCATCGCCTCCTCGGCGCGCTGCATCGCCGGCTCCACCGCGTCGGCCTCGGCCATCTTCACCGAGATCACCGTCGTGCTGCGTCGTCCGAACAACATCTCGAAGCGCGTGGACGGCATCAGCGCATACGTATCGAACGACTGCCCCAGCACCTGTCCCTTTCCGGCGTTCACGCCAATCACCTCGAACTGCTCGCCGAGGATGCGCACCGTCTTGCCGACGGCGGTCAGGTTGGGGAAGAGCGCGTCGGCGATGTCGCGTCCGATGACGATCACCGCGCGTCGCTGCGCCACGTCAACATCGCTCAGCGAGCGCCCTTCTTCGGCGCGGTAGTCCTGCACGATCTGGAACTGCTCGGTGACGCCGAAGAGGATGACGTCGGCAACGCGTTCGTTGCGCCAGACGAGGTCCACTCGCGGGGTAGGCCACCCGGACTGGAACGAGACCGCGTCTGCGTCGGGGATCGCCGACCGCACCGCCTCGGCGTCGCGCGGCGTGATCTTGGGGCGCCGGTTGATGCGGTTGATCTCGTCGTCGCTGATGCGCCCCACGTTGATCGGGGTGCGCCGCACCTGGAAGGTGTTGGCCCCGATCATCGCGTCGGCGATGTTCTCCTTCACGAAGGCGTTCATCCCCTGGATGATCGCGATGACCGCCACGAGGAAGGCGACCGAGACGATGATTCCGAGCAGCGTGAAAAACGACCGCAGCTTGTTGGCCACAATCTGGCCGAGCGCGGTCGTCATCACATCGGAGAAGCGCATTTCCTGTGGGGAGGAGAAGACGGGAAGACGGGAAGACGGGAAGACGGGAAGACGAGATGAAACCCCGTCCCTTGTGAATCAATTCACGAGGAGGGGGGCAAAGCAAGCGGAACTCCCCCCGGCGACGTCCCAACTCGTCTTCCCGTCTTCCCGTCTTCCCGTCTTCGGACCTACTCGTACCTGAGCGCTTCGACCGGGTCGAGGTTTGCCGCGCGGGCCGCAGGGGCCATCCCGAAGAGGATCCCGGTGAGCGCGCTCGCGACCAGCGAGGCGACGACAGCCGGGAGGGGGACGGCGGCGGGGATGCTCGTCCAGCTCCGAATCCCGATGGCCAGGAGGGCACCGGCGCCCAGCCCCACGGCGGCACCGATGCTGGTCAGCGTGGCCCCCTCGACGAGGAACTGCCAGAGGATCGTGCGCCGTGTGGCCCCGAGCGCCTTGCGCACCCCGATCTCGCGGGTGCGCTCGGTCACCGAGATCATCATGATCGCCACCACCCCGACCCCGCCCACCAGGAGCCCAACGGCGGAAAGCACCAGCATCACGAGAAAGAGGGCGCCGAAGACCTTGTTGAAGGTCTCCGCGATCTTGTCCTGGCCGACCAGGTAGAAGTTGCTGCGTTGCGACGGGCGCAGCCCGCGCAACGAGCGCATGGTCGCGGTGACCTCGTCCATGGTCTCCCCGCGCGTGACGCCGGCGCGCGGCTTGACGTTGATCATCATCCCGCGCATCCAGACGTTGAGCCGGCGGCGCGCGGTCTCGGCAGGGACGATGATCTTCGGAGTCTCGGGTCCGCGACCGTCGAGCGACTTGAGGAACCCTCCCCGCGTCTGGTAGATGCCGATGACCGAGAACTGCTGTCCATCGATCATCACGTCCTTGCCGATCGGGTCGGATTGCCCGAAGAGCTGCTTGGCCAGGGTGTCGTTGAGGATCGCGATGGGGGCGGCGTTGCTCGCTTCCTTGGACGTGTAGTTGCGCCCGGGGTAGATGTCGCCGCCGTCGGTGAGGAGCCACTCGTCGCCGTAGGCCTCGAGGTTCACCGACTCGATGGCGACGTTCATGTAGCGAATGCCGGAGTTGCCGAAGAGCCACGGCGAGGCGGCGCCGACGGAGGGAAGCGCCTTGATGGCACGCCATTCCTCCATGGTGATGGTCGGGTTGCGCCTGTCGGGACAGTTCTCGTCGGTCCCGTCGCAGGCGTTGATCCCGACATCCTGGCGCCGTACCATGAACGCGTCGCCGCCGAAGGCGTCGAGGTCGGACTGGAACGAGAGGGTGACGCCGTGGATCGTCGCGGCCATCGCCACCACCACGAAGACGCCGACCGCCACGCCGAGGATGGTGAGCGCTGCCCGCACGCGATTGGCGCGAATGGCGTCGAGGGCGATGAAGATCCCCTCGAGGGTGGCCTGCAGCGAGGCCGTGAGCGAGGGCTTCATTCCTGACGCAGTGCGGCGATGGGATCGAGGCTCGCGGCGCGGCTGGCGGGATAGAGTCCGGCGACGATGCCGACGCCGGCGCCCAGCAGGACGGCGGCCGGGATCGACCAGAGCGCGACCCCCGCGGGCAGGGGAGAGAAGGCCGCGATGAGCTTGGCCATCCCGACGCCCAGCGCAATGCCTAACGCGGCGCCGAGCACGCTCAGCGACGCCGACTCCACGAGGAACTGGCGCATGATGTCGCGCCGCCGGGCCCCCAGCGCCTTGCGAATGCCGATCTCGCGCGTGCGCTCGGCCACTGCCACCAGCATGATGTTCATGATCACCAGGGCGCCGACAATGAGCCCGATCGCGGGAAGCGCGGTACCGAAGGCGATCAGCTTCCCCTTGAGCTCGTTGAAGAACGACATCGCCGAGGCCGATGACTCGAGGGCGAAGTTGTCCTTCTGGCTCGGCGACAGGTGGCGGATGCCGCGCATCACCGTGCGCACTTCCTCCATCGCCGCGTTCAGCAGCACCGGGTTGGGTGACTGCACCACCAGCGCGCGCACGTCGCCGCGCGGGTTGGTGATGCGGGCCAGCGGCGAGGTGTGCGGTCCGATGGCGAGGCGGTCGAGCGAGAAGCCGAAGACCGATCCCTGGGGCTCGATCACGCCGATGACGAGATACGGCGACCCCCCGATGCGCAGCTCGCGTCCCAGCGGGTCGAGCCCCGGGAAGAAGTGCGTCGCGGCCTCCGACCCGATCACCACCACCTTGCTCCCCAGCGTGACCTCCTGCGCCGTGAAGGGGCGGCCGCTCGTGAGCTTGTACTTCTTGAGCGTGAAGTACGACTCCTCCGCGCTCACCAGCTGCACCTGCTTGGGGCGGGCGAGCGGAGAACTGGCGTAGGCGAACGTCATGTTCTCGATCGACGACACCAGCCCGGGGGGAAGCGCCGTGCGGACCTGCTCGACCTCTGCCTTGTAGAGGCGCGGGCGCCGCTGGATTTCGCGCCAGTCGGCGTCGGAGCGCGGACCGAAGCCCTGATCGCCCCGCCGCAGCGTGAACGTGTTCACGCCGAGCAGGGCACCGGCGAAGTCATCCTCGACGTACCGGCTCATCCCCTCGACGATGCTGACGACGGCGATGAGGAACATCACGCCGATCATCACACCGAGGAGGGTGAAGAAACTCTTGAGCTTTTGGACGCGGATCGTCGCGAAGGCGAGCTTGACTGCTTCGAAGAACGGCACGAAGGGCTGATGCCTTACGAGATACCCATCGACTGCTTGAAGGCCGAGCGACGGTCGTCGCTGGCGATCACGCCGTCACGCAGCACCACGACGCGGCGCGCGTGCGCGGCGATGTCGGGTTCGTGCGTCACCATGATGACGGTCTGCCCGGTGTCGGCCAGGTTCTCGAAGACGCGCATGATCTCCTCCGAGGTCTTGGAGTCGAGGTTACCGGTCGGTTCGTCGGCGAGCAGGATCGAGGGGTTGTTGACCAGGGCGCGCGCGATGGCGACGCGCTGGCGCTGGCCCCCCGACAGCTCGTTGGGACGGTGGTTCATGCGGGTCTCGAGTTGCACCTGCTCGAGCGCGCGCTTGGCGCGGCGCTTCCGCTCGTCGGACGACACGCCGGCGTACACCAGCGGCAACTCGACGTTGTGCAGCGCCGTGGCGCGCGGCAGCAGGTTGAACGTCTGGAAGACGAAGCCGATCTCCTTGTTGCGCACACGCGCCAGCTCATCGTCGCTCATCTTCGAGACCAACATCCCGTTGAGCCAGTACTCGCCGGCGGTGGGGGTGTCGAGGCAGCCGATAAGGTTCATCAGCGTCGACTTCCCCGACCCCGAGGGCCCCATGATGGCGACGTACTCGTTCCGGCGAATGGCCAGGTCGACGCCGCGGAGGGCGCGGACGACCTCGCCCCCCATGTCGTACTCGCGCTTGAGCCCGCGCGTCACGATGACCCAGTCCTTTCCGGGGGCCTGGCCGGGGTCCATGACCACGGCCTTTCGTTCGGCGGTCGAGCTGAGCGGATGCTCGCCCGTCGTGCTCAGCGTTGCGTCGCCAGCCTGGTTGTCGCTCACGTCTTCGCTCCCGCGTCGGGCTTCTTTTCCGGCTTCGGTTCCTTCACCAGCGCTCCATCCTTCAACTCGCGAATGGCCTGGTAAGTGCCACCGACGATCTTCTCCCCGTCCTTCACCCCGGAGATGACCTCGAAATACTTGTCGCCGGCGATCCCCACCTTAACGGGGCGGAAGGTCACTTTGTTGTCCGCGCCGACAATGAAGACCCCCTCGACGTCCTTCTTGCCAACTTCCTTCTTCTTGGGCTGCCCGGGGGCCCCCGCCGTGTCGGCGGCGTTGAGCTCCTCGTTCTCGCGCACCGTGAGCGCGATGATCGGGATCGTCAGCACCGAGGTGCGGGTGTCGGTCACGATCTTGGCCGTCGCCGAAAAGTCGGGGCGCGTCTCGGCCGGCGGGTTCATGAGCTGGATCTTCACTTCGTAGTCGATCGCCTGCTCGGTGCTCCCGGTGCTCGCGGTCGCCTTCACCGAGGAGTTCGAGATCTCGACCACCTTGCCAACGAACGTCGTATCGGGGAAGGCGTCGATCTGGATGACCGCGGAGTCGCCGAGGGAGATGCGGGCCACGTCGGTCTCGTCGACCTTGACCTTGGTCTCGAAGACCGACAGGTCGGCGATGGTCAGGAGCGTGGCGGCGTCCTTGTTGAACGTCCCCGGGACCGCGGTCTCGCCCTGCTCGACGGCGAGGCGCGTGATCTTCCCCGACATCGGGGCGAGGATGGTCGTACGCGCCAGGTTGCTGCGCGCTTCCCGGAGCGAGGCGGCCGACTGATCGGCATTCTGGTTGGCCGACTCGAAGAGGGCGGTGTTGACCTCCACCGCGGTCTTGAGCTGCTCCAGTGACTCCGCGGAGATGAGGGCAGCGTTGGTCTTCTGGATCTCCAGCGAGCGCTCGTAGGTGCGCTGCGCCTGGAGGAGGTTGGCCTTGGCCTGGGCCGCCGACGCCTTCGCCGACGCCACGGCGGCCTCGGAGCGCTGCACCGCCGCCTGATACTGCGCCGGATCGATCTCGAGGAGGAACTGCCCCTTCTTCACGATCTCCCCTTCCTTCACCGCCAGGCGCACGATCCGCCCGCTGATGTCGGCCGCGACATCGACCTTCGTGACCGGTTGCACCTGACCGCTGGCCGTGACCGAGGCGACGAGGTCGCGCTTCTGCACGCTCTCCATGCGCACCTCGGTGGCCTTGTCACCGCCCTTGGCCTTGGCCGCCAGCGCCGCCCCGACTGCAGCGACCACCACGATCCCAAGTCCCCACTTCAGTCCTTTACTCATTGCACTCGTCCTCGGTTATCGAAGCGGGCGACCCACCGCCGATTCCAGCGCGGCGAAGGCCTTGTGATAGTCATAGATCGCGTTGATGCGGTCGGTCTCGGCGCGCTCGAAGTCGCTACGCGACTGCGTGACGTCGACGAACGTGTTGGCTCCCACGCGGAAGCGCTCCTGCGACAGCGCCAGCGCCTCGCGTGCCGCCACCGTGTTCTGCTCCTGCAGCCGCACCGTCTGGTACGCGGTCACCAGGTTGCGGTACGCCGACGTGACGTCGGCCGTGAGCTTGAGCTCCTGCTCCCGCACCCGGTAGCGGGCATCATTGCGGCTGGCGGCCGCCTCCTGGATCCGCTGCTCGCGGGTGAAGCCGTCGAAGATGGGGAGCGAGATCTGCGCCGACAGCTGGATCGGCGAGCGCGTCATCTTGAAGGGGAACTGGGCGTTGGCGTCGCGCAACGCCGACGCCTGCGCATCGGTGAAGACGATCGCGCCGCACTGCTGCAGGATGCTGGGGAGCCCGGCGCCGCGGCGGAGCGAGTCCTGCGAGATGCACGAGCGCTGCTGCGACAGCGCGCTGGCGCGGGCGTCGGAGATGCTGCCATCGATGTTGCGCAGCTGCTGCGAGAAGCCGCTGACCCCCGAGCTGAGCGACAGCGACGGGAAGTACGCCGACCGTGCACTCGAGACCTGCACGTCGCTCGCCCGTTCGCGCGAGCGCAGCGCCGCCAGCGCCGGGTTCCCCGAGCGCGCCTGCCCGAGCAACGCGTCGAGCTGCACCTTCGGCTCCTCAATGGCGAACTGGGACGAGAGCGACACGCCGGCCGGCTGCTCCACCCCGATCTGCTGGAAGAGGCGGAGCTTCTCCACCTCCACGTTGTTGCGCTCGCGAAGGACGGCGACCTGCTGCTGCCCCACCTGCACCTCGGCGCGGCGCACGTCGAGTGTCGTCGCGGCCCCCACCTGCTGGCGCGCACGGGCCAGTTCGAGCTGGGCCTGCGTCGAGCGCAGCAGGGTGTCCTGCAACGTCGCACGCGAGAGCGCCTGCAGCACGTTGAGGTACTGCGTGATCACGTTGGCGCGCAGCGTGGCCTCGGCGCTCGTCACGTCCGATTCGGCCGCGGCGAGGTTGGCCTGCTGCTGCTTGCGCGCCATCCAGGTCGCCGCGCTGATCGCGAGATCGACCCCGAGGTCGGCGCTCGACGACAGCACGTCGGAGGTCGAACCGAAGGCCTGGCCGGCGAAGAACTGCTGACGACCTTCGCGATAGCTCGACCCGAAGGAGGTGCGCACCGTGGGAAGGAGCTGCCCCTTGGAGGCGCGGAGCGCGGCGGCCGCACGCTGACGGCTCGAGCCGGTCTGGAGGTACTGCGGGTTGTTGCGGACCGCGAGCCGGATGGCCTCGTCGAGCGTGAGCACTGGCCCGCTCGCCTGGGCCGACACGTGCGCGAAAGGCGCAGCGCCGACGACGAGCAGGGTGCAAATCAAGCGTCGCATGGAATGACGGGTGCGAAGGGAGGGTGGAGTCTGCAGGCTGTACGGCGCAGGAAAATGACGGGTTTCAGTTGATCCCAACAAACCGGAAACGCTCCGCGGCGACGCGGAGCGTTGAGTCGGTCGGGGATCCACAGGGACGAACCGCGGCCGTCGCGTTATGGTGCCGGCGGATCGTCGCGCTGCGCGACGAGGTTGCGCGCCGGGATCGCGACCTTGAGGACGCGCCCCTTGGCGTCGACCCACACGTCGCGCGTCGCGCCGCTCGGTTCGGTCAGCACGATGTGTCGCGCCTCGAGGTCCTTGGTCCCGACCGTGACGCGATCGGCGCCCGCGCTCGAAACGGTCAACACCAGCTGCGCGTTGCGACGCGGAACGACGATGGCCATGCGCGCGTCGTTGGACCGGCGGGCCAGGAAGTAGTACTGGTGAAAGACGTCATCATCGAGGATGAGGGCGCCGTCGGTCACGATGTACTCCTTGGCCGATTCGCCGCGCGCGTTGTTGATGCGCGCACTGACACGCCCGCGCGTGATCTTCCCGCTCCACCGCTCGGAGCCGGTCGTCGTCCCGCGACTCTCGATCTGGTAGTCGGAGGGGGCCCCCATCGAGTCGGAGTGCAGCGCGGGCGTGAGGCGGCGATCGCCGAAGACGACGGTCGCGCGCGCCACGTACTCCAGGGCGCCGCTGGCACCCGGCGTCCCTTCGATGCGAAAGTCCTCACGCCCCGTGCGCTGGTTGGCCACGGTGATGGTGAAGCTCCCCTGATCGATGATCTGCGCGCTCTGCGCCGGCAACGCCGTCGCCGAGACGATGAGAAGGGCAGAAAGCCCGAGAAGTCGAGTGGTCATGGCAGAAAGGTAGTACCCTGACAGGCAAGACCCGTTCACCTGGTCGTCCGGTCACGCGGTTCGCCGCGCCCACGGCCCCGCGGCCCGCCCCGTCGCTCAGTCGTCGGCCGGCGCCGGCGCCAGAAAGATGCGGTCGCGGATTCGCGAGTAGATCCGAGCGTAAATCGCCTTCCCCTTTTCGGCGCTCGCCAACGACGGGCGACCGATCGAGCCGGCGCTCGCGGCGGGAACACGCAGCGAGGGGCGCCGGTATCGCCTGAGCGCCTCGGGGGTGATCATATAGTCCTGCGCCTTCTCCATCACCACGAGGGCCGGCGCGAGATGGAGCAGGAGCGAAGTGTCCACCTCGTCGCCATGCAGCGGCCCCAACCCACTCACCGTCAGGTCGGAGAGATCGATCGCCAGGATGTCGACCACCCTCACGCGCGCCCCCTTGGTGATGACTGTCGAGAGCGCTTCCTGATGCCCCTCGTGCCCGTGGGCCGTCAGGAAGACGAACTCGCGAATGCCCCCCGCCTCCCAGGCGTCGGTGAGGTCGTTGAGGGCGCGCAGGAGCGTCTTTCGGCGGAGCGTCGCGTTCCCCGGGATCGTACGCTCGTGATCCGTGTTGACCCCGTACTCCACGGTCGGGGCACGCAGCACGCGCAGTTCGGCCGACAGGTCGTCGGCGAGGCGCTCCACGATGATCGTGTCCACCCCCATCGGGAGGTGCGGCCCATGCTGCTCGCACGTGCCCACGGGGATCAGGAGTCGCGGGTCGCGGGCGATCGCCTCGGCGACCTCGCCCGGGCGGAGTTCCTTGAGGCGCAGCGGCGCGTGTTGACCGGTCGAAGCAGGGGGCATGGCGTTGTCGTCGGGTGAGCGCACCACCCTGGGGTGGCTGGCGTCGGCCGCTGGGGCGATCGTCCTCGGCGCCTGGTGGCTACGCACCTGGGGCGAACCATACCTCATCGGGACAACGGCAGCCATCGCCGTCGCCCTGACGCTCGCCCTCTTCGGGACCCGCCGACTGCCCAAGCTCGCGTCGGTCGTCGCGCTGGCATGGCTGGCCGCCGAAGGGTGGATCGCCATGGGGGTCTTCGCGCGACTCGATCGCGACTGGGCGTCGTACGAGCGCGATCGTGGGGCGCGCGCCGAACAGGCCTTCGTGGCGACGATCGCCGAGGACCTGGCGACGCTGCAGGGGGCGGCCGCCCGCGCGCTCGACGTGCCGGCCGGCGTCGACGCGCGCTTCCGTGCCCTCGAGGATGCGCTCCCGTCGGCGGTACTCGGCGAGGTCTCGGCCGTCGTCTTCGAGGGGGAGCGCCCGACCACGTGGATGGGGACGGTGCGTCTCGATGTGGATTCGCTGGTGGCCCCGGCGGGGGTCGCCTGGTCGGAGTTCTACGTGGTGGCCTTTGCCACGGCGACGCGCGAGGGGCGACGCGCGGTGATGATGCGCGTGCTGGCGGCGTCGCCGCCGGCCGATCGGCTGTCGCACAGTCTGAGCGCGACGGTCGCGGCGCGCGAGGAGATCGGGGGGCTCGAGCTCGTTCGCGGCGCGCGCCCCGGCTTCCGCCAGGCGGCGCCGTCGGTGGCCCCCGAGCTGTGGGTGCAGGCGCGCACGATGGGGGCGGGGCCGGCACGACTGCGCGTCGAGGAACGGGCGCGCTTGCGCGGAGTCCTTGCCCTGATGGTCGCACTGTTGGCCGTGCTGGCCGTCGCCTGGCGACGACCGGCTCCGGCGTGGCGTCGCTTCGCAACGTTAGGGGTGGCGCTCGTCCTGGTCTGGCGCCTTCCGCTCTCGTCGCTGTCGAACCAGCTCCCCCCGTTCGATCCGTCGTACTTCTTTGCGGCCAGCGGCGGTGCCTTCACTGCCAGCGTCGGCGCCCTCGCCCTGACGGGCGCGCTGGCGGTGCTGGCGGTCTTCGCCGTGCGTCGGTTGCGGGGGGGACGGTGGGTACGGTGGGTGGCGCCGCTGGTGGTCCTGCTGATCGCGTCGCTGGGGCCGTTCCTCATGCGCGACCTGGCGCGCGGCATCACGCCGCCGTCGCGCGGGATCCCCGCATCGCTCTGGCTGGCGTGGGAGGTGGCGCTCTTCCTGGCTGCCACGGCGTTGCTGCTGGCGATGGTGCAAGCGGGGCGGTTGACCCTGGGCGCCACACGTGGCCTGTCGGCGATGGTGGCACCCAGCATCGCCGCCGTCGCCGCCGTCATGGCGCCGCTGCTCTGGAGCGCCCCCGGGCGTTGGCCCGGCTGGTATCCGACCCTCTGGATCGCGGCGTTGGCGGCATTGGCGCTGGCGCGGCGCACCCGCGGCTCCGTATTGCACGCGTCGTTCGTCGCCGCGTGTGGCGCGGCGACGCTGGTCTGGGGAGCGGTGTCGCGCGAGCGCGTCGCGCTGGCCGAGCGGGACGTGCAGGGGCTCACCGTCCCCGATGCGGAGACGCAGCGCCTTCTCGAGCGATTTGCCGACACCCTGCACGGGAGCGCGCCACCGCGCACGCGGGTCGACCTGCTGCGGCTGTACATCGCCTCCGACCTGGCGGCGTCGGGCAACCCGATGGAGCTGGCGACGTGGGGGGCCGGTGCCACCTCTCCAGACGCCGAGTTGGTGGTCGCCGACTTCGAGCGCCGTCCCGAAGGCGAGCGTGAGGTGGTCGCCGAGGTGGCGACGTCGGGGCGAGCGGTGGTGCGCGAGATGGCGTCGGTGCAGGGGGTGCAGCTCGTCCTGGCGGCACCCGTGGACTCCGGGCGGGTGGTGACCGTGGTCGTCTCGCCGCGCACGCGCCTCATCGCCGACGACCCGTTCGCCGCCCTGCTGGGGCTCGAGGTGCCGACGATCGTCGAGCCGCCGTACCGCCTGGCGGTCGCCTCGTTAGGGCGCGACGCGTCGCTCGACGAATCGCGGCGGTGGGTGCGCCTGGGCGACGAGTTGCACGGCGACTGGCGCATCGGCGGGACGCGCGGCTTCGTGCGCGCGCACGTCGAGGTCGAGCTGCGCTCGATCGACGCGCTCGTGCAGCGCGGGGCGTTGCTCGTCCTGCTCGACCTGGGGATCGTCGTGCTGCTCTGGACGCTGGCCGCGGCCGCCGACGGCGCGCTGTGGCGCTGGGTCCGCGTGCGGGTGCGGCGCTGGCGCTCCTCGTACCGCACACGCCTGACGGCGGTGGTCTTCGCCGCCTTCATCCTCCCGGCGGGCGCCTTCGCCATCTGGACCTACCGCCGGCTGCAAGACGAAGATCAACTCTCGCGCGAGCTGCTGGTGCGCGAGACGCTGCGTGCGGTGGCCGCCACCAGCGACCTCGGTCGTCTCTCCCAGGAGGGCGATCGCCTCGACACGCCGCTCTTCCTGTACAATGGCGGACGGCTCACGCGCTCCAGCGACGAGCTGTACGACGCCCTGGTGCCGCTGGGGCGGTACCTCGACCCGGTCGCCGCGCAGGGGGTCGCGTTAGGCGAGGAGGTCGCCGCCAATCGCCGCATCACCGTGGGCGGCGTGACCACCCTCGTCGGCTATCGCGTGCTGATGGACACGCGCAGCGAGCGCATCATCCTCGCGGCGCCCGCCAGGCGCAGCGAGCAGACGCTGGAGCGGCAGCGCAGCGATCTCGGCGTCCTGGTCGCCTTCGCCACCGCGCTGGGCGCCCTGGCGGCGCTCTGGCTGAGCGGGCTGGTGGCGCGCGGCTTCGCTGCCCCCATCGGGGCGCTGCGCGATGCGGCGATCGACGTCGCCGGCGGGCGTGCGACGCTCCCCTCGCTCGGCTCGCTCCCGCCGTACGAGTTCCGCCCCGTGTATTCCGCGTTCCGCCAGATGGTCACCGACCTCGGCGCCTCGCGCACCGCGCTCGAGGAGGCACAGCGTCGCACCGAGGCGGTCCTGCGCAACGTGGCCAGCGGCGTCATCGCCTGCGACCCCGACGGGACGATCACGCTCGCCAACGCGCAGGCCGAGCGCATCCTCGGGCGCGCGATCCCACCGGGGGAGACGCTGCAGGCGCTGGGCGTCCCGGCCCTGCATGTGCAGCTGACGGCGTTCGCTGGAGGTGAGGGCGCCCGCGGTGCCGACGCCGCCTTCGCGCTGGAGCATCGCGGGCGCGACCTGCGCGTGCGCCTGACGCGGCTCTCGCGCGGCGGGGGTGGGGTCGTCCTCACGCTCGATGACGTCACCGACCTCGCACGGGCGCAGCGCGTCTTTGCCTGGGGGGAGATGGCGCGCCAGGTGGCGCACGAGATCAAGAACCCGCTCACGCCCATTCGCCTGGGGGTGCAGCACCTGCGGCGCGCCCGGGCCGACCGGCGTGAGGACTTCGACGCCATCCTCGAGCGGAACGTCACGCGCATCCTCGCGGAGATCGATCGCCTGGACGAGATCGCGCGATCCTTTTCCAAGTTTGGCACCGTCCCCGGCGAGCGGGATCCCGGGACGCCGACCGATGTCGCCGCCGTACTGCGCGACGTCGCCGCGCTCGAGCGCATGGGGGACTCGGGGGTGGAGTGGGTCGTGGAGCACGGCGACGAGGCGGCATGGGCTCTCTCGCACGCCGAGGAGCTGCGCGAGGTCCTGCTCAACCTGCTGGAGAACGCGCGCCACGCGAACGCGCGGCGCGTGGTGGCGCGCATCATCCGCACCCCGGAGCACGTGACCATCGAGGTGGAGGATGACGGCGATGGCATCGCCGCCGACGTGCTCCCGCGCGTCTTCGAACCGCACTTCTCCACGCGGACGAGTGGAAGCGGGCTGGGGTTGGCGATTTCCAAGCGCCTCGTCGACGCCTGGGGCGGCTCCATCCAGATCGGTCCGGCGACTCCGCGCGGCACGGACGCCCAGCCGACCGACCCGACCGCGCCGTCAGATGGAACAAAGGTGCGGGTGACGCTGGTACCGGCGACGTCGCCGTAACAGCTTTCGGGCATGTCATCGACCCCCTACGACGGCGTCCGTGCCGCGCGTCCGGCGGACTCCCCCGACGCGCCCAACCGTGTGTCGTATGAGCTGCCGACGCACCTGCGCAGCTGGGAGCTCCCGCCGGAATGGGCGTGGGGGAGCGAAGGGGTCTTCATGGAGTACCGCCACTACCAGGAGATTCGCGACGCCCTCGGGCGCTCGCTCTCGCTGGTGAGTGCGCCGGACCCGGCGCACGTGGGCTGGCTCGCACGCGAGGCGCGCTACCTGGCGCACCGCAATCACCCCGCGATTCCGACGACGTATCACTACTGGGCGCCGCATTCGCAGAGCAAGCGTGGCCCGGGCTACCTGCGCCGCTGGATCTCGTCGGAAACCATCGGCGGGCGCGTGCGCCGCACCGGCCCCGAGGAGATCCCCGCGGTCATGCGAATGATCCGCGCCGTCGGATCGACGCTCGCCTACCTGCACGACTCGGGGCAGACGCACGGCGGGATGTCGCCGGAGGTCGTGTGGGCGTCGCCGTCGGGGCGCTTCTGGGTCCTGGGATGGCAATGGGCGATGCTGCGACAGGAGGTGCCGGACGGCCTGCTCCCCGATCGTCGCTGGACACCGATGCCCCCAGAGTGGGAGGGCGCGGGGTGGCAGCCGTCGCTCGCCTCGGATCAATGGCAGCTGGCGGCGACCTGCTTTCTCGCCTTGACCGGGGAGATGCCCCCGTCGAGCGAAGCGCCCCCCATTCGCCTCATGCGTCCGGAGTGCCCGCAGGCGCTGGCCCACATCCTCGACCAGGCGCTCGTCCCCGATCCCACGTTGCGGCATCGGTCGGTGTCGTCGATGCTGCGCGCCCTGGAACGCGTGAGCGGGACGCGCTCGATGTTCGTCAGCGCGCCGGCCATCCCCTCGGCGCTCAGCGAAGAGGGGCGCCTTCGTTGGGCGGTGGGCGACGACTACGAGATCCTCGGCTTCCTCGGGAAGGGGACCTTCGGCAGCGTGTGGCGCGCCCGCGACCTCTCGCTCGAGCGCGAGGTCGCCTTGAAGATGTTGCACCCGGCGGTGGCCGAGGACGAGCGGGCGGTGGCGCGCTTCCGTCGTGAGGCGCGGCTGGCGGCGATGCTCGCGCACCCGGCCATCATCCCCATCTACGATTGGGATGCGCGCGGCGAGGTCACCTGGTACACGATGGAGCTGGCCGAGGGGGGCTCGGTGGCCGAACTCGTGGCTCGCGCCGGCCCGCGCCCCTTCGAGGAGGTCGCACCGCAGGTGGAGGCGATCCTCGACGCGCTCAACGCGGCGCACACCAACGGAATCGTGCACCGCGACCTCAAGCCCGAGAACGTCCTGATCGATCGCTACCGTCGCTGGCGCATCACCGACTTCGGGATCGCCAAGGGCGAAGACGAGCAGGCGGGTGCCACCGGGACCCCGGCCTTCGCCGCCCCCGAGCAGTTGCTGGGAGAGGCCCAGGGTCCCGCCGTCGACTGTTTCGGCGTGGCCGCGATCATCTACTACGTGCTCGCCGGCATGCCGCCGTTCGACGCTCGCGACACGCAGGCGCTGCTCGCCCAGCAGTTGGGGGCCCGCTACGACGAGAGCGTGCTGCCGCCGCCACTCCAGCCCTTCATCAAGCGGGGACTCTCTCCCGACCCGACGCAGCGCTTCAGCGACGCCGGGGCGATGAAGGAGGCGTGGCGCGAAGTCGTGGAGGAGATGGAGCGCGAGGCGCGCCGTGGCGACACCTGGTGGGGACGCGTGCTCGGCTAGCGCGCGACCGATCGTCGCGGTCGACGCAACGCACGACGCCCCGCTCGCGAGCGGGGCGTCGTCGTTTCCTGGCCCTGCACGCAGCCTAACGCGCGCCGGCGCGTCCCTTGAGGTCGTTGTACACGATGTCGAGAAAGACGTCGGGGGTCATGAAGCCCTTGCCCCACTTGGCGTCGAACTCGGCCGTCGGTTTGGCCGCCGCCACCTCGGTGAGCGACTTCCCTTGCGACACGAGGGTGCGGATCCGGTCGCGAATCGTCCCGATCACGCGCCGGAACTCCTGCAGGTCGGCCTTGCTGGCCACCGGACCGTGGCCGGGGATGATCTTCGTCTGGTCGTTGGCGATGGCGAGCACGCGATCGGCGGCGGCGATGATCCCGTCGATGGTACCGCCGCTCCCCGAGTCGATGAACGGGTAGCTCCCGTTGGGAAAGGCATCGCCCATGTGGATCACGTTCGCCTTCACGAAGTGGATGTACGCGTCGCCGTCCGTGTGCGCCGGCGCCAGGTGCACCACGCGCAACGAATCGCCGTTGAGGTGCAGCGAGATGTCCTCGGCGAAGGTGACGACCGGGAGCGCCGCGTAGGGCGACGGCGGCGTCGTGCGGTTGAAGCGCTGCGAGAACTGCGCGGTGCTCATGCGCTTGCGCACGTTGTCGTGCGCCACGATCACCGCTCCCGTCTTGCCGAACGCTTCGTTGCCGCCCGTGTGGTCACCGTGCAGGTGCGTGTTGATCACGAAGCGCACCGGCTTGTCGGTGAGGCGCGCAATCGCCGCCTTGATCTTGTCGCTCAGCGGCGCGTACTGGTCGTCGATGAGCACCGCGCCGTCGTCGCCGATCAGCAGCCCCATGTTGCCGCCGCTCCCGAACAGCGCGTACACGCGCGGGGCGAGCTGCTGAACGGTGACCTGCACCGAATCGAAGTTCTGTTGCGCCATCGCCGGACGTGCCACCACGATCGTCGCGGTGGCCGCCAGGAGCGCGAGGAGGGATGGGCGACGCATCAGCGGTCTCCGTCGAGCATCCCGCCCAGCACGCCGAGCACCGACCCTTCCTCGCGGCGTCCACCGCCGGCGCGTGGGGCAGCGGCGATGATGCGGTCGGCCAGGCGAGAGAAGGGGAGCGTCTGCAGCACCACCTTGCCCGGTCCCGTCAGCTGCATGAAGAACAACCCCTCGCCCCCGAAGAGCGCGGTCTTGATCCCCGGGACCATCTGGATGTCGTACGACACCGTCGGCTGCATGGCCACAAGGCACCCCGTATCGACGCGCAACCGCTCGCCCGCCGCCAGGGTGAGCTCCATCAGTGTCCCCGACGCGTGCAGGAAGACGAGCCCGTCCCCCATCAGCTTCTGCAGGATGAATCCCTCGCCGCCGAAGAAGCCGGCGCCGATGCGACGCGTGAACGCGACCGTGACATCGACCCCGCGCGCCCCGCACAGGAACGAGTCCTTCTGCGCGATGATCGTCCCGCCCCAGCTCGCCAGGTCGATCGCCTGGATCTTTCCCGGATACGGGGCGGCGAACGCCACGTCACGGCGGATCGTCGCCTCGTTCATGAACCAGGTCACGAAGAACGAGTCACCCGACAGCACTCGCTTGCCGGCAGACATGAGTTTGTCGAAGAGCCCGCCGCCACGCCCGGTCTGGTCGAGCGAGGTCGCCATGCGGATCCCGTCCTGCATGTACATCATCGCCCCCGCCTCGGCCACGACAGCCTCGCCGGGATCGAGCGTGATCACCACGCCCTGCAGGTCATCCCCAATCAACCGATAGTCGATCTCGTCTGCTCTCATGGCCTGGCCTCGCACTGGGATCGAGGCGCGCCGGGCGGCGCGCGGATGAGGTGCAAGTCGGCGCGCCACCGCGCCGCACCGACCTGGCACCGAACTCCGGGGAAATGAACGGAGGACGGGTCGGAACGGTAGGGGAGCCCGGGCACCGACGCACATCGACGTCGCGCGCGAAGTGCGGACGCCGTCGGCCGGCGCTACCTTGCCACGATGACTACACGCCTCGTGTCCCCCCGTCGTGGCCGGCGCGCCATGCGCACCGTGTACCTGTTGACCTTCGCGACGCTCATGGCCGCGTGCTCGGCGGAGACCAAGGAGAAGACGAGCACGTCGGCGGGGAACGCGGCGGCCGAGACCTCACCGTCGGCGGCGGCACCCGCCGGAGGGGCGGCGACGCCGGGCGCCACCTCGCCATGTCTGATGGAGGGGGCGTGGACCCCGTGTGCCATCGAGGATCGGCTCGTGCACGCGGGGGTGGTCCTCGATCGTCAGGCGGAGCCGGTGAGGCATCCGTTCTTCACCGTCCCCGGGACGGTGTATCACATCGGGAACCCCGAGCACGAACTGCAGGTCTTTCTCTATCCCACGGCGGCTGACCGCGAACGCGACACCGCCGCGCTGGACAGTGCGACCGCCTCGCCCAAGGGGACGCGCGTGATCTGGCGCACGCCGCCCACGCTGGTGACCTCGAATAACATGGCGGCGGTGATCCTCAGCCTCAACGACCGGACCGTCGAGCGCCTGGCGTTGGCGCTGGCGGCCGGGCTCCCCCAGCCGGAGAAGCGTTAGGCGCGGGCGGCTCGCGCGAGGGCGGTGCGCTGCGCTGACCGGACTGGTGCCCGGTCGGCTGCCCCGTCAGCTGCCCCGGAACGATCGCCCCGGCACCGAACTTCGCCCGCAGGGCATCGACCGCCGTGGCGAGCGCGCGATCGCGTGCGGTCTCCAGTGCCTCGGGGGCTGGCGCCTCGCCAAAGAGCGAAAGCTGCGCGACCTCATCCGCTCCGTCGCTCAGCCCCGACAGCCCGACGCCCAGCAGGCGGGCCGGCGTACGGCGCGCCGTGCGCAGCTTGCGCAGCAGTTCGTGCGCCACGCCGAGGATCACGCGGTCGGCCACGACCGGCGCATCGAGGGTGCGACTCGCACTTCGCAGGCGAAAATCGGCGTCCTTGAGCTTCACCGTGATGGTGCGCGCCGTGAGCGCCTTGCCGCGCAGGTCCGACGCCACACGTGTCACCAGGCGCACCAGTTCGACGTCGAGCTGCGCGTCGTCGTTCACGTCGTCGTGAAACGTGTCCTCGTGGCTGACACTCTTGGGCTGTTCGCGCGCCACCACCTCATCGCTCCCGATCCCCTGCACGCGGTCCAGGAGCCATCGGCCGGCGCGCTCCCCGAGCATGCGCTCCAGCGCCGGACGTCCGGCTGCCAGCACGTCGGGAACGGTATGGAGCCGCATGGCGGACAACCGATCGCGCAGCCGTGGCCCCACCCCGGGGATGTCGCCCAGCGGCACCTGGCGCACGAACGCTCCCTCGTCGCCGGGCGCCACGACAAAGACGCCGGTGCCGGCACTCCCCGGCTTGGGCTTCCCGAACTCGACGGCCAGCTTGGCGATGAGCTTGTTGGTGCCCCCGCCTAACGAAACGGCAAGCCCGGTCTCGCGGCGTACGGCGTCGCGAATCTCGTGCGCGACGTCGGCCAACGGGGCGCGGTGGTACAAGGTCTCGGTTCCCGACAGGTCCAGGTACCACTCGTCGATGCTCGCCCCCTGCACGATGGGGGCGAAGCGGTGCAGCACGGCCGAGATCTCGCGGCTCTTGCGCCCGCAGGCCCCGCGAGGAACCGGGACGCACATCGCCTGCGGACAGAGCCGCAGCGCGCGGGCAATCGGCATCGCCGACCGCACGCCGAACTGGCGCGCCTCGTAGGAGGCCGAGCACACGACGCCGCGCGACCCCGGCGCGCCGCCGACGATCAGGAGCGCGGCCCGACCGGCCCCCTCGGGGTCGACCATACGCGCCACCGCCACGAAGAACGCGTCCGCATCGACCAGCAGGATGCGGCGCGGCAACGGGAGGGACGGGGACGAGTCGGGGCGTGGGAGTGGCGGCATGGCTCGAGGGCGCGCCGGGAAGATACGACGACGCGCCGCCTCCCGGCTGGGGGAAGCGGCGCGTGAAACGCGGCCGGGGGGAGGGACCCCACCACGGCCGCCTCGCCAGCGTTAGGCGCTCGTCCCCGCCGAGTGCTCGGCACGCTCGAGGGCGTCGGCCTTCACGTAGTGCATCCGGTACTGGTCGCGCAGGAGCACCTTCTGCACCTTGCCCGTCCCGGTCTTGGGGAGCGTCTCCACGAAGACGATCTCGTCCGGGACCCACCACGACGCGAAACGCTCGGCGAGCCAGGCCTTGAGCGCCTGCTGCTCCACCTGCATCCCCGGCTTGCGCACGACGACGGCAAACGGACGCTCCGACCACTTGGGGTGCGGCAGGCCGATGACCGCGGCCTCGAATACCTCGGCGTGCCCCATCAGCGCCCCCTCGAGCGCCACCGAGCTCACCCACTCGCCCCCGGACTTGATCACGTCCTTCGACCGGTCGGTGATCGTCACGCAGCCGTCAGGCGCAATCGTGACGATGTCGCCGGTGCAGAACCAGCCATCGTCGGTGAACTGCGTGACCGGGTCCTCGGGGCGATAGTAGGCACTCGCGATCCACGGCCCGCGCACCTCGAGTTCGCCCATCGCCTTGCCATCCCAGGGGATGAGCCCATCCTCGCTTCGGGCGCGGATCTCCACCCCGGGGACCGGATAGCCCGCCTTGGCCAGCTGGTGGAACTGCTCGTGCTCGGCGATCCCCTCGTGCTTGCTCATGAGCTTGGAGATCGTCCCGATCGGCGACATCTCCGTCATCCCCCACCCCTGCTGCACGTGAATGCCGTGGCGCTGCTTGAAGCCGCGGATCATCGACTCCGGCGGGGCGGCGCCGCCCACCAGTGTCATGCGCATGGCGGAGAGATCCCACTTGCCCGGCGCCTGATCGAGGGCCTGCAGGATGCCTAACCAGATCGTGGGGACGCCGGCCGACATCGTCACCCGTTCGCCCGCCATGAGGTCGAGGAGCGACAGGGGATCGAGGTGCGGTCCCGGGTGCACCTGCGATGCCCCCATCAGGGCGCAGGTGTACGGGAAGCCCCAGGCGTTCACATGGAACATCGGCACCACCGGGAGCATCACGTCGCGTTCCACGATCCCCGCGCCGTCCGACGAGATCGACATCAGCGTGTGCAGGACCAGCGAGCGGTGCGAGTACAACACCCCCTTCGGCTTCCCCGTGGTCCCCGACGTGTAGCACATGGCCGCGGCCGAGCGCTCGTCCAGATCGTCGAAGGGGAAGGGCTCGTCCGACGTGTTGGCCAGGAGCGCTTCGTAGTCGAGCGCCCCGGCGGGAGTCTCGCCGCCGTCGGACATCACGATGACGTGCTTCACGGAGACGTGCGGCGCCACCTTCTCCCACAGCGGCCAGAGCACGTGGTCCACGAGGACGACCTGATCCTCCGCATGACCGATGATGTACGACAGGTCGGTCGGATGCAGGCGCAGGTTGAGCGTATGAAGGACGAACCCCGCCGAGGGGATGGCGAAGTAGGCCTCGAGATGTCGCTGGTTGTTCCACGCCAGGGTGGCCACGCGAGCGCCGGGCTCGAGCCCGAGCTCCTTGAGTGCGTGGGCGAGTCGCCCGGCACGCGCGATGACTTCCCCGTACGTCGCGCGCGAGATGGTCCGGTCGGGACGGCGCGAAATCACCTGCTTCTCGGGGTACAGATCGCGCGCTCGCCGAATGATCATCGGGATCGAGAGCGGTACTTCCTGCATCAGGCCTTGCATGGGAAAGACTCCAGGCGGGCGACGATGTTGACTGTCGGGAGGAAATCCTGACCGGTGGGCGCGAAGAAACTGCTACGCATGCGCGAACGGCACAACCCGGCCGTTGAGGAACGAACGAGACGCCGGCACCGACGCAAGCCCTCGGGCCTGCCGAAGACGGACCAACACGGCGTGCTGGCCGCGCCGCGGCGGGGGCGCTAACCTCCGGCTTCCCCGCACCCTTTTCGTCATGTCGCGTTTGCCATCCGCGCTCGCCGCTGGCCGTGTTCCGCTCGTTGCCGCCGCTGCCGCCGTTGTCGCCGTCTCGATGGCGCCCACGCCCGCGCGCGCGCAGGGCAATACCGACGTCTTCCTCGCGTCGTTAGTGCTGCGCCCCGGCGCCGTGCAGGTCACCGCGCTCCGCAACGTGACGGCCCGCGAGGGCTACGACAACCAACCCGCCTTCTCGCGCGACGGCCGCACCCTCTACTTCACGTCGACCCGCGAGGACGCGCAGGCCGATATCTACGCGTACGCACTCGCCGATGGCACGATGTCGCGCGTCACCCGCACCGCGCCGGAGAGCGAGTACTCGGCGACGGAAGTCCCGGACGGTGGCGCACTGTCCGTGATCAGGGTCGAGCGCGACTCCACGCAGCGCCTCTGGCGTGTGCCGCTCGGCACGGGGACAGAAGCGGTGATCCTCCCGTCGCTCAAACCGGTCGGCTACCACGCCTGGGCCGATCCGTTTCGCCTCGCGCTCTTCGTGCTCGGAGCCCCGCCCGTCCTTGTCCTCGCGGATGTGCGCACCGGGCGCGCCGACACCCTCATGGTCAACATCGGGCGTTCGCTGCACCGCATCCCGGGCGGATCGCACGTCTCCGTCGTGAGCAAGGCGTACGAGGAGAACTGGTACATCATGGATCTCGATGTCGACACGAGGGCGATGCGTCCCGTGGCCAAGCTCCCCAACGGAACCGAGGACTATGCCTGGCTCCCTGACGGGCGCCTGATTGCCGGGAGCGGCAGCAAGCTCTTCGTCGCCGACCCGTCCCGCGCGGCCGAGTGGGTCGAGGTGGCCGATCTCGGGTCGGGCGGGGTCACGGGCATCACGCGTCTCGCGGTCTCGCCCGCGGGAGACCGAGTCGCGATCGTCGCCATTCCGGCGACGCGGTAGTCGCGAGCACCGGTAGCCGAACGGGCCGCGCACTCGCCGTGCGCGGCCCGTCGCTCACCTCAAGTCACCGCCGGAGGTCAGCTCCAGGACGCCAGCTTCCGGAAGCACGACTTGGGGACCACCTGCACGCCGCGACGGGCCAGGGCTTCGTATCGCGCGAGCTTCTCCGGGTAGCGGGCGATCGCGCAACGTTCGTAGCCGAGCGACGAGAAGAAGCCGTCGGCGAGCGTCACGGCAAAGAGCTCGTCGATGTCGCGCCGCCTCGCGCTCGCCTCGACCCCGCGCACCACCATGCTGCCCAGCCCCTGTCCCTGTGCCTCGGGCGAGACGACGACCGAACTGACTTCCGCCAGCGACGGTGAGTACTCGAGCAGCGCGGCGCAGGCGAGCACGCGACCGTTGCGGTCGGTGACCACGACGTAGTCGTCGATGGCGGCGGCGATTTCGTCGGCGCTCCGGGGGAGAACCAGTCCGGCCTCGGCGTGATGGGCCACGAGCTCGTGAATCTCCGTGGCATCGGCATCGAGCGCGCCACGCACTACGTGCGTCGCGCTCAGGTGCGGGCGCGGCGAACGGATTGGGGGCGCGGTACGGCGGCGGGGCGCCATCTTATGCATGATCAATGCATAAATACCCATCACCTTGCGCGCAAGGCCCCGCGCGCGAACCGCGACTTACCGGGGCGGGAGTTCGATGACCAGCTTGCCGGCCGTGTCGTTCGATTCGAGGCGAGCATGCGCCTCGGCGATGCGGGCGATCGGGTAGACCTCATCGATCGTCGGAATGAGCGACCCGTTCGCCACGCGCGGGACGATCTCCGACGCGAAGACCTCGGCGACGGCGATCCGTTCGGCGAGTGATCGGGAACGCATCACCGTCCCCTGGATCGTGAGGCGCTTGAACAGCGCCTGCCGCACGTCGAATCGCGCATCGCTCCCGCCGACCGCGCCGATGAGGAGGAGGCGCGCCCGATACGCCGCGGCGTCGACGCTGGCCCCCACGTAGCTCCCCCCGACGAGGTCGACCACGACGTCGGCGCCGTGATTCTCGCTCCACGCCTTCACGGCGGCGACGAGGGGGGCGGGCCCGTCGGGAAGGGCGATCCCGTCCTCCATGCCTAACGATCGGGCGACGGTGAGCTTGTCGGCGCGTCGCGAGGTGCCGAAGGCGCGCCCCCCCCAGGCGCGCGCCACCTGCACGGCGGCGAGTCCCACGCCGCTCGCCACGGCATGCACGAGCACGCGATCGCCCGCCCGCATCGCCCCCTGCGTGATCATTGCATCGTATGCGGTGAGGAAGGCCTCGGGGATCGCGGCCGCCTCGTGCCAGGTGAGCGTGTCGGGAATCCGGGCGATGGTCGCCTCGTGCACCACCACGTACTCCGCATGCGCGCCGCCTCCCACCAGCCCGAACACACGATCGCCGGCGTGCCAGCGTCGGGCATCGCTCCCCGTCGCGGCCACCTGACCGGCGAATTCGAGTCCTGGAATGTCAGCGGGCCACCCCGGCGGGGCGGGGTAGCGGCCCAGGCGCTGCGCGAGATCTGCCCGATTGAGCGACGAGGCGTGCACGCGCACGAGCACCTCGTCGGGCCCCGGAGCCGGGGTGGGGACGTCGCGAATCTCGAGGACGTCTGGGGGGCCGAAGCGCGAAATGACGGCTGCGAGCATGAACGCTCCGCGGTACGATGGTGGGAGGACGGGGCCGCGCGAGCCCAAGCTAGCACGGTCCGTTCCCGCGTGGCGAAACTATGCGCCCTGCGCCGCGTACGATGCATCACACCAGCTTCACCGCCTCACGAGGAACTTCGCCATGTTCGGATTGCTAGCACTCGCCGCGAGCGTCGCGGTCGCCATGATCGGGTACACCCAGGCCCGTGCCTTCGTGCGCGAGCGCCTCCGCTACGTCGACCTCGCGCAATCCTCCTTTGCCCCGGTCATCGCCGGGCTCGGTGCGGCGATGCTGGCCAGTCCCATCGTCGCGCTGCTCCCCTTCATTGGTGGCGGGACCGCCCTCGGCTTCGGGATCAGCGTCGGCATGGGGGTCCTCAACGGCCAGCGCGACGTGCGCCGCGCCCTCCCGCCGGGAATCTGACCCGTGCGCGCGCCGCCTAACGGCTGCCGGTGATCGGCGTGCCGCTGGGCGGCGTCGGCGTTCGGGCCGCCAGGTGGCTGCGCGCCCGGTCCAGCGCGTCTTCGAGCGTCGTGTAGATCGACTCGGGGCCGAGTTCCTCCATCAGCGCAGACCGCTCGAGGGTCGCAAGCGGTTGCGTGTGAATCTCGGCGATCAACACGAGGCTTCGATCGACCTTGCTCCGGTGCACCACGTCGCGTAACGCCCGCAGCCCCGTGGCATCGAGCAGCGACACGTTGCGCATCCGGATGATCTGGACCTTCGGCTTGTTGGCCACCTGGTTCAGCGTGTCCTTGAAGGTCTCAGCCGCGCCAAAGAAGAACGCGCCGTTGATCTCGTACACGTCGACCCCCGCCGGGATGTCGTAGGCGCCGACCGCTCGGTCGTCGCGCTCACCCTCTCCCCCGGCCTCACGCCGCAGTTCGCGCGTCACCGCGCTCACGTTGGTGACCTCCGACATGCGGTGCATGAAGAGGAACGACGCGAGGACCATCCCGACCTCGATCGCGACCGTGAGGTCGACGACCACCGTGAGGAAGAACGACACGAGGAGGACGGCGACGTCGGCGCGAGGACCGCGCAACTCATCGAGGAAGGTCCGCCACTCGCTCATGTGGTAGGCGACGACCACGAGGATGGCGGCGAGCGTCGCCATCGGGATGAGCGCGGCGAGCTTGCCGAAGAAGAGCGTGATGAGGAGCAGGACGAGCGCGTGCACGATCCCCGCCACCGGCGTGCGTCCGCCATTCTTGACGTTGGTCGCGGTGCGGGCGATGGCCCCGGTCGCGGGGATCCCACCGAAGATGGGGGAGGCGATGTTGGCCACCCCTTGTGCGATCAACTCCACGTTGGAGCGATGGCGCGAGCCGATCATCCCGTCGGCGACCACCGCCGAGAGGAGTGACTCGATGGCGCCGAGCAAGGCAATGGTGAAAGCCGGCGAGACGAGGCTCTGGATGAGGGCGAACGAGACGTGGGGGACAACCGGACGCGGGAGCGATGCCGAGAGCTCCCCGAACCGGCTCCCCACGGTGTCCACCGGCAGGTGCAAGAAGTAGACGGCACCCGTGGTCACGAGGAGTGCCACGAACGGCGACGGGATCGTGCGATTGACCCGTGGCCACCAGAGCACGATGGCCAAGGCGGCGACCGCCACGCCGATCGAGGCCGGGTTGACGGTCTGCAGGTGCTCCGCGTACGCCGCGAGCTTCTCCACGAAGTCGGCGGGGACGGTGCCCATCTTCAGCCCCAGGAAGTCCTTCACCTGGCCCGTGAAGATGATGACGGCGATGCCGCTGGTGAAGCCGGTGATGAGGGGCTGCGGAATGAACTTGATGATGGCCCCGAGTCGCGCGAGCCCCATCGCGACGAGCATCACGCCCGCCATGATCGTCGCCACCGTCAGGCCGTCGATCCCGTACTTCTGGACGATGCCGTACACGATGACCACGAAGGCCCCGGTCGGGCCACCGATCTGGACGCGCGAGCCGCCAAGCGCCGAGATGAGGAAGCCGGCGACGATGGCGGTGTAGAGGCCGCGTTCCGGGGTCACGCCGCTGGCGATGGCAAAGGCGATCGCCAGCGGAAGTGCGACGATCCCGACGATCGTGCCGGCCGTCAGGTCGGCCACGAACTGCCGACGATCGTACTCCTTGAGCGTGGTGACGAGTTTTGGAACGAACACGGGCGGGGCGAGGGTGCTGAGGCGCGGAGGAGCGACGCGGACCGCGTTGGTCCACCTCGCATGATGTATCGGCCGTCTCGGAATGTCACCCCGATGGAGCGAGATTGCCCTCGACGCTAAGTTTTCTTGATTGCCCGCGCCGTGCTTCGGCCAGCGACGGGCGCGTGTCTCGTGCCTCTCACGCGAACCGCCATGCATCCGCGCCTTTCCGAACTCCTCGACTACGCCGACACCACGCGAAGCGACCTGCTGGCCGCCGTGTCGACCTTTCCCACCGCGCAGTGGAACGCGCCGGCGGCCGATGGCGGGTGGAGCCTGGCCCAGCAGCTGACGCACTTGTACCTGGTGGAGCATTCGTCGGTCCGCGCGATGTTTCGCGCGCTCAAGGACGCGAAGAAGGTCGGGCTCGGGCCAGAGACCGAGACGTCGTCCGTCCGTGGCGCACTCGACGCCACCGACCTCGTGATGGGGACGCAGAAGCTCGCGGCGCCGGACTTCGTCCAGCCGGCGACGTCGTTCCCGGACCTCGCGACGGCCCTGGCCAAGCTCGCCGAGTCGCGCGAGGGATTGCGCGCCTGGGCGGCGGAGGGCGATGGCTGCGCGCTCGCAACCGTCACCTTCCCGCACCCGCGCCTCGGGACGCTCAACCTGTACGAGTGGGTGCTGATGATCGCGGGGCACGAACGCCGACACCTGGCGCAGATCGAACGGTTGCGCCTGACGGTGACCGGGTGATCGTCACGCTCGACCGGCTGGCGGCGGAGTACGCCGTCGCCCGCCTCGCGCCCGGGTCGGGGTGGCCGCACTGGGCCACCTGGTCGCGCGAGTTTGTCTCCGTGAGCCGGACGCTCGCGGAGACGTCGGTCATCTGCGAGGCGCAGTACGTCCCGGCGACGGTGCCGGCCGAGCGTGGCTTCGCGGCGTATGTCGTCCGCGGCCCGCTCCCGTTCTCGCTGGTCGGGGTGATGGCGGCGATCACCGCGCCGCTCGCGGCGGCCGCGGTACCGCTCCTCGCCGTGTCGACGTACGACACCGACGTCATCCTCGTGCGCATCGCCCACGCGACCTCGGCCGAGCAGGCCTGGGACGCGAGCGGGATCGAGATCGGTACACGCTGAGACCCGCGGGCGCGCCGCCGTGCCCGACGGCCGCGGTCGACAGCCGAAGCCGACGGTCGCAGTCGGTCGTTAGGCGAACGGGACCCGGTCCGGGCCGCGGGGGAGGGTGAGGGTGAAGGTGGAGCCCTCGCCGACTTCGCTCTCGACCGTCAGTTCGCCTCCCATGCCGCGCGCGAGTTCGCGCGAGATCGCCAGGCCGAGCCCCACCCCCTCCTTGGACGAGCGCAGGGTGCGATTGGCCTGCACGAACGGCTCGAAGATCCGCTCGAACTGCTCGGCGGGGATGCCGATCCCCGTATCGCGCACGCGTAGGTGCACCAAGCGCGATTCCGCGGCGCACGACACGTCGATCTGGCCGCCGGCCGCGGTGAACTTGGCGGCGTTGCCCAGCAGGTTGAGCAGGATCTGCTGCAGCTTTTCGCTGTCGGCGCGCACCGTGACCGTGGCGTCGCACGGGGAGATCTGGTACACCAGTCGTCGCTCGCGCAGCTGCGGCTCGATGAGCGATTCGACGGCGCGAATCGACGCGGCCACCGGGACGTTGGTCAGGTCGTACATCACGCGGCCGGCGTCGAGGCGGGCGAAGTTCAGCACCGAGTTGATGAGCCCCAGCAGGTGGCGCTGGTTCTGCCGGATCTTTTGCAGGTCGACGACCTGCGCCTCGGTGACGGCGCCGCGCAGCCCGAGTTCGATGAGCTCGGCGTAGCCGGCGATGGCATTGAGCGGGGTGCGCAACTCGTGCGACATCATCGCCAGGAAGTCGCTCTTGGCGCGACTCGCCCGTTCGGCTTCGGTCCGTGCCGCTTCGGCCTCACCACGGGCGCGATGCTCGGCGGCGAGTAGGTGGGCATTGTCGAGCGCCATCGCAGCGCGTCGTGCGAGCTCTTCGGCCAGCGCCAGGTCGCCCTGGTCGAATCGCCGCCGCATGCCGCGTGTCCCCATTCCCATGGCCCCGAGGACGCGACCGCGGGTCGAGATCGGGACCATGAGGAGCGAGGTGGTCCCGGTGGCCCGCGCCAGTTCGATGACCGACTGCTCGCCGGAGAGCATGCTGGCGATGCTGGCGTCGTTGACGCTGGGGACGAGGATCGAACGCGCGTCGCGCAGGGCATGCCAGACCGGGTGGGTGGGCGTGCCGTCGACCGGGTGCTGCCGGTCGAAGGCCTGCAGCGCCTCGAACATCGACTGATCGGTCGATTCCATCGCCACCACGCCGATGCTCCCGCCATCCCGCACGACGAAGATCACGCAGACGTCGGCCAGCTCCGGCACGACGCGTTGCGCGAGCAGGGCGAACGTGCGCTGGATGTCGAGGGATCCGGCGAAGGCGGCCGACGCCTCGGCGAGGACGCGGGAGGCGATCTCGGCACGCTTGCGCGCGGTGATGTCGATGAAGGCCCCGACACTCCCGCGGACGCGATGGTCGTCATCGACGATCGGGGCGGCGCTGGCGAGCAGGGTGACGCGCGTGTGGTCCTCGAAGACCAGTTCGTGCTCGCTGTACGGGATGGACTCGCCGGAGCTCGCCGCCAGCTGCAGCGGAAGCTGGTCCGCTCGCAGCTCCGCGCCGTCGCGGAAGGCACGGAACGGGAGGGCATCGCCGTCGGGCCCCGACTTGGAGGCGTTGACCCCGGTGGGAATGCGCAGGAGGGTGGCCATGGCGGGGTTCACGGTGATGTCGGTCCCCTGCGGATCGTTGGCCAGTCCGATGCCGACTGGGATCACCTTGAGGAGCGTCTCCATCTCATCGACACGGCGCTTGAGCGCCGTGGTGAGCCGGGACACCTCTTCCTCGGCACGGCGGCGCACGGTGGTGTCGACCGCGTGCACCCCCACGCCATCGCCGAGCGGGAAGGCATTGCCTTCGTAGTAGGACTCGGCGTAGGTGCCACGCGCCGTGAAGGGGACGGTGGCGCGCGTTTGCCGCGCCTCGAGCATCGCCAGATGCAACGCCCCGCCGACGAGGCGGGGAAAGGCGTCCCAGATCACGCGCCCGACCATGTCATCAGGGTCGAAGCCATTGTCCCGCACGAACTCGCGCATGGCGCGATTCAGGTGCCGGTAGCGCCACTCGGCATCGCACACGAAGTACTGGTCGCTCATGCGATCGAGCGAGTCCGTGTGCCGTTCGATCGCGGCCTCGGCGGCGTGCCGCGCCGCTCGTTCGCGGGCGAAGAGCTGGGCGCGCTCCAGGGCGAGCGCCGACTGGTGGGCCAGCGCGTCGAGGAACTCACGCTCGTCAGGCGCAAAGTCGCGCGCGTCCGGGAACGTGATGACCAGGACACCGACGAACCGCTCGGCGGTCGCCAGCGGCAACGCGACGCGCGCGCCCGCGGGCGCGGAGAACTGCGCGATGGCCGGTGCGATCGCCTCGAGGGCGGGCTGCGAGGTGACGTAGAGCGGAATGCGATCGTGCACGAGGCGCGTGACGGCGGGAAACGCCGAGACGCGTACCTGCGAGAACCGCGACACGAGGGTATCGGGATACCCGATCCAGGCCACCACCGCGAGGGTGTCGCCATCTGCCGACAGCTCGGTCACCGCGGCCGCTGACGCCCCGATCGCCTCGAGCGAGTTGCGCAGGATGGCACTCAGCACCTGCTCGCGCTCGAGCGAGGAGGCGAGCGTGGCCGCGATCCGCTGCAGTGTGATCGCAAAGCGCGCCGCGCGTGCAAGCTCGGCCACGCTGTGCGGCCGATTCTCGAGCGCGGCAAAAGGACGATCGTCTGACGGCGGAAGCGACTCGAACACGGCGGGGGCGTCGAAGGGCAGTGTGGCGTCCCTCCAAGCTGTCACCGACAAGCGGCGCCAACAACTCGGGGAACTCCTAGCACACCCATCGATAAAACCATCCGCTGGCTCGTGCGTTCCCGGCGCCCGGCCACGCCGGACACGTCGGCCACCGTTCGGCGTGACCGCTTGGACCGGTGTGCGGCGCGGGCGGCCGGCGAGTGCGTTGCGCGGCGCGCCCGGGGTCGTTAGGCGGCGTCCGGCGTGGTGCCGTCGGCGCTCGCCTCAGGGCCGTCGCGGCGACCGAGCATCCACGTCAGCACCCAGTACGCCAGCACCAGCGGAATCGCGAGCTTGAGCGCCACCACGCCGATCGAGACGATCCACATCGTCACCGTGACGAGGAACCCGCCGACGAGGACGACCAGCAGGACGGGGAGCCCGATGACCGCCAGGACCAGCAGCAGCGGAAGCGCGAGCACGGCGAGCATGATGAGGAACGGCAAGCCAAGCGCCTTGAGGATGAAGGCGAGCGGGAGGAGCCACCCCAGGCTCCCGAAGGCCTTGAGGACGAGCTTGAGGATGGCCCACTTGGCGAGCAACGACTTGAGCACGACCCACATGAGACTCTCTCGGCGCTGAATGGTCTGGCTCCCCCTACGCGCCGTCGTCCGCCCGGTTTCGCGCCGTACGCCGGCGCGGCTGGGCGGGTGGTCGGTGAGCGGCGGATGTGGGGCCTCGGGTCCCGCGCCGCTAAGAATGCGAAGAGATCCCCCGTCGGGGGAGGGTCCCCCGATCGGCCGACCACGCGACGACCGACGGCTGGCTACCTTATGCCGTCTCCCGCATCCGACAATGGCTGAACCGAAGCTCCCCTCCACGCCCCCGAAGAAGCCGAAGGTGAACACGGCGCGCGCCTGGTCCGAGACCCGCGCGCTCATGTGGACGCACCGGCGCTCGCTGGCGATCGGCTTCCTGCTCATGCTCGTGAATCGACTCTCCGGGCTGGTCCTGCCGGCGAGTTCGAAGTACCTGATCGACAACGTCCTCTCGCAGGGGCGCGTCGACCTGCTGCTCCCGCTCGCGTTGGCCAGTGGCGGGGCAACGATCATCCAGGCGATCACGTCGTTCGCCCTCTCGCAGGTCGTGAGCATCGCGGCCCAGCGCGCCATCACCGACATGCGCATTGACGTGCAGCGGCACATCCTGCGCCTTCCGGTCTCCTTCTTCGATTCGACCAAGACCGGCGTCCTGATCTCGCGCATCATGACCGACGCCGAGGGGATCCGGAACCTCGTCGGGACCGGGATCGTGCAGCTGGTGGGGGGGCTGCTCACCGCGCTCATCGCGCTGGGCGTGCTGTTCTACACGAGCTGGAAGCTCACCTCGCTGACGCTGGTGGTGCTGGCGGCGTTCGGGGTGATGATGGCGATCGCCTTCAAGCGCCTGCGCCCGATCTTCCGGGAGCGGAGCGTGATCAACGCCGAGGTCACCGGGCGCCTCACGGAGACGGTCGGCGGCGTCCGCATCGTGAAGGTCTACACGGCGGAGGATCGCGAGGAGCGCGTCTTTGCCGGGGGGGCGGAGCGCCTCTTTGCCAACGTGCGCTCGACCATCACCGGGACGAGCGCGGTGGGGGCGGCGACGACGGCGATCGTCGGCGTGATCGGCGTGCTGCTCACGATCATGGGGGGACAGGCCATCATCGCCGGCGAGATGTCGTTAGGCGACTTCGTGCGCTACATCTTCTTCATCGGCCTGGTGGCGGCGCCGCTGGTGTCGATCGCGTCGATCGGGACGCAGATCTCCGAGGCGTTCGCCGGCCTCGATCGCATCCGCGAGATCCGCGACATGGCGACCGAGGACGCGCTCGATGCGTCCAAGGCCTCCGTCCCCACGCTCGACGGGGCCATCGAGTTCCGCCACGTCGACTTCGAGTACACCGAGGGGGTCCCCGTCCTCAAGGACATCTCGTTCCAGGCGCCGGCGGGGTCGACGACCGCACTCGTGGGATCGAGCGGGGCCGGGAAGAGCACGCTGATCGGGCTGGTGATGGCCTTCAATCGCGCCAAGTCGGGGCAGGTCATCGTCGATGGGCACGACCTCGAGTCGCTCAAGCTGCACGAGTATCGCAGCCACCTGGGCGTCGTTATGCAGGACAACTTCCTCTTCGACGGTTCGATCCGCGACAACATCGCCTACGCCCGTCCCGATGCCACGGACGAAGAGGTCCGGCAGGTGGCGCGCATCGCGCACGTCGACGAGTTCGTCGAGACGTGGGAGAAGCGCTACGACACGGTCGTCGGGGAGCGCGGCGTGAAGCTGTCCGGCGGCCAGCGCCAGCGGGTGGCGATTGCGCGGGCGATCCTGGCCGATCCGCGCATCCTCATCCTGGACGAGGCGACCTCGTCGCTCGACAGCGAGAGCGAGGCGCTCATCCGCGACGGGCTGCAGCGGCTGCGCACGGGGCGCACGACCTTCGTGATCGCCCACCGCCTGTCGACGATCGAGAGTGCCGACCAGATCCTGGTGATCGAGGACGGGCGCATCATCGAGCGCGGAACGCACGCCGAGCTGATGGCGCTGCGCGGACGGTACAAGGAGCTGCACGATCGCCAGTACGGGATCGAGACCGACCGGTTCATCAATCCCGGCGAGGACTTCACGCCGGAGCCCGACGCGGCGGATGCGATCGCCCCCTCGCGCGGGCGGGGCGCCCCGTGATGCGGGCTCGTTAGGAACGCTCGATCACGGACATGGGGTGCCGCCGGCGCGGGGTGTCCCGTTAGGCCGGCGGCGCCGATCCCACCCACGCGCCGCGCGGCCCCGATGCCGCTCGGCGCGCGCGGCCGTCAGTCTTCGGGATGGCTCCCGTTGCCGTTCTCGTGCTCGCCGTGCGTCCCCGTGCCATTGCCGTTTGACGAGTGTGGCACGCCGAGGACCATCTGCACGAGGGCGCTCAGCGTGCGATGCGACTCCATCGGATGCCGCAACGAGACGTCGGCGTTCACTTCGTAGTGATTGCGCCGCCCGTCACGTGACTTGGTGAGCGCACCCGACTCTTCGAGCTCGGCGATGATCTTCTGGACCGCGCGCTCGGTGATCCCGACCTGCGAGGCGATCTCGCGCAGCCGTACGTCGTGGTCGCGGGCGATCGCCAACAGGACGTGGGCGTGGTTCGTGAGGAAGGTCCACTGCGTGGAACCAGTGGCGGCGGCACGCGTTTCGGGTGTGGTCGACGTCATTGGGCTACGGCTGGGTGCGGCGCGGACGGTCTGGTCGGTAAGGCGTACGGCGCTTCGGGTATTCGAGGCCGCGCCTATATAGCAGAAACCGGTCGACGTCGCCATCGGAACGAGAGTCTAATCCAAGTAGTCCTAATGGCTTACGGCTCCCGCCCGTCTGGGTGGGATGAATCCCGGCGCCCGTCCCAGCGCGCCGCGACGTCCCCCGCGCGCCCCGGCGCGCGACGGCTCGAGTCGGCACAATTCGGCGCCCGAAGACCGGGAGATTTGCGGGAGGCGTGGTAGCCGCGGCTGCCCCTGCGGTAAGTTCCCGCCGCCCGTTTCCCCGCCGACTTGCCAGACTCCTCGAAATCCGCCTCGCCCGACCGTCCCGCTGTGCCCGCGCCTGCCGCGCCCGCCGCGCCATCGGGAAGTCGAAAGAGCGCCCTGATCGGCGCCGCCTTCCTCATGGCGACGTCGGCCATCGGCCCGGGCTTCCTGACGCAGACGGCGGTCTTCACCGAGCGGCTCGGGGCGAGCTTCGGCTTCGTCATCCTGATGAGCATCCTGCTCGACCTCGGGGCACAGCTCACCACCTGGCGGGTCATCGCCGCGGCCAACCGGCGGGCGCAGGACGTGGCCAACCTCGTCCTGCCGGGGCTGGGGACCTTCCTCGTCGCCCTCGTGGCGATCGGAGGGCTGGCCTTCAACATCGGGAACGTCGCGGGAGCGGGACTCGGCCTCAACGTCCTGCTGGGGGTCCCGGTGACGACCGGGGCCGTGGTGAGCGCCGCGATCGCCATCGCCCTCTTCCTGGTGAAGGAGGCCGGTCGGGCGATGGATCGGTTTGCGCAGTTCCTCGGCTTCGTGATGGTCGGCCTCACGGTGTACGTGGCCATTGCGTCCACCCCGCCGATCGGCGAGGCGGTGGTGCGCACCATTGTCCCCGAGCGCGTCGACGTGTTCGCGATCGTGACGCTCGTGGGGGGGACGGTGGGCGGCTACATCACCTTCGCTGGCGCGCATCGCCTGCTCGATGCCGGGATCGGCGGCGCGGCCTCGATCCCGGCCGTCACGCGCTCGGCGGGACGGGCCATCGGCATCGCGTCGTTGATGCGCGTCCTGCTCTTCCTCGCCGCGTTAGGCGTGGTGTCGAAGGGGGGAGTCCTCGACGCGGCCAATCCCCCCGCCTCCGTCTTCAAGCTGGCCACCGGCGCCGTGGGCTATCGCCTGTTCGGGATCGTGATGTGGGCGGCGGCGATCACGTCGGTGGTGGGGGCGGCCTACACCTCGGTCTCGTTCCTCCGCTCGGTGAGCGGCTGGGTCGACCGCTCACCGGCCCGGGTCATCATCGCGTTCATCGTGGTGTCGACGGGGGGCTTCCTGCTGGTGGGGCGACCGGTCAAGACGCTGATACTCGTCGGGTCGCTGAACGGGTTGATCCTTCCGGTCGCCGTCGCGTCGATGTTGATGGCTGCGCGACGCCGCGACATCGTCGGCGACTACCGGCACCCGCCGCTCCTCTTCGGTGCGGGGTGGCTGGTGGCGGTCTCCATGGCTGCGATGGGGGCGTACACGCTCGTGCGGGATATCCCGGCACTTCTGACGCGGTAGGCGGGGGCGGAGATCGCGGCTGCCTGACGGCCGGGAGTTCGTAACGACGAGGCGGCGCAATCGTCTTTTGGAGGTCGCCGGATCCCTCGCCGCCGACCTCCCGCCATGCACTCTCCCACCGCCACGAGCCCGACCGGTCACACCGAGTCGATCCCGCACGAACTCCGTGAGTTCGCGCAGGACTTTGCCGTGGCCGTCCACAAGCGAGGGATCTACCCGGCGGCGCACCCCATGCAGCTCGGGGCGGTCGAGACGGTGGTCGCGCGGCTGCAGCACATCTTCGCCATGCGCCATGAACTGGCGATCGGCGTCGCCCGGACGCACCTCCTCCTCGATGGACACCCGACCGACGAGGAGCACCCGCTGCTGCGCGACCTCGCCGGCCGTATGCACGACCACCAGCTGGGTGGCGTACGCCTCATGGTCGGGATCTCGCGCGACGAACTCGACGGCTTTGTTGCGGCCCTTTCGGACTCTCCGCTGAGGGGCGGGGAACCGATTGGCAGCCGAGCCCGGGACCTCGAGCGCCAGTGGCCGCACATCCACATCTCGCCGGTGGCGTTTCACCAGCTCGCCCTCCTCTCCGATGACGCGGAGGACGGCGATGTCGGGGCTGTCGTGGCGAGTCGCGCGAGCGAGGTGTGGACCGCCCTCGCCCAGACGGCGTTGGCCGGGGGCGAAGGCGAGGGCCAAGGCTCGGGAGACGGTGAGGGGTCGGCGGTGCATCAGCCGGCGCAGCTTGCGGCGTCGATCGAGCGGCGTCTCGCCGATCCACGCTCCCGTGATCACGTGCTGACGGCGCTGCTGCGGGCCGTGGACGAACTCGAGTCGCCGGAGGTCGCGGGCGACGGCGGACTGCGCCAACGGATGACAAGCCTGGTGGAGCTCCTCAGCGAGGAGGCGATCCAGCAGCTGCTGGAGATGAACGGCGATCGCACGCGACGCGACGCCTTCCTGCACAAGGCGAGCGACGTGCTCGGAGCGCAGGCGGTGGTCGACCTGGTGCGGGTGGCGGCCGCCCAGGACGGCGCGCCAGTGTCGTCGGCGATGCTGCGGCTGCTGCAGAAGCTGGCGCGCGGCGCCTCGCGCGGGCGCAACTCCGCGCGATCGATGGACGCCGCCCTGCGCCGGGTGACGCGCCGATTGCTGCGCGACTGGACGCTGGATGATCCCAATCCCGAGGCATACTCGCTGGTGCTGGGTGACCTGGCGCAGCACGCGGGGGGGGCGGCGCGCGACCAGCACCGCGACAGCTGCGAACCCGAGCGCATCGTGGAGATGAGTCTCGACGCCGGGGTGGTGACGACGAGCACCGAGTCGGCGCTGGGGCGCCTGGTGATGCGCGAGGGGGGCGCCGCCACGCTCGAGCGGCTCATGAAGCTCCCGGAGTCGCCGGAGCGGGACCTGCTCGAAGGGCGCCTGGTGAACGACGCGATGCTGCGTGAGCAGCTGGCGGCCGAGCGTCCCGACCAGCACGTGCTCGGGCACGCGGTCGATCGGTTGCGGGCGCGAGCCATCGACCCGATCCTGCAGGCGCTGGTGCGTCGCGACGAACAGGATGCCGAGTGGGCGGTCGCGCTCATGATGCGCCTGGGGTTCGACGCCCTCGTCCCGCTCGGGCAGGCGGTCCCGACGCTCCCGCCGCGCGCGCTGCGACACGTGCTGGCGGTCTTCGACCGCCTCGACGCCTGGCCGCCGGGGGTGGAGCCGGCGGTGCTCGCGCGGCACCCCGATGCGGCCGTGCGTCGCGAGGCGATTCGATTCCTCCTCAAGCACGACGCCACGCGCGACGCGGGGACGATGCTCGGGCTGCGCGACGCCGACCTGCGCACCTTCGGGCTGGCAATGAGCGCGGTCATGCGCGCCTGTACCATCGAGGCCGCCCGCCTGCTCATGCATCGCTACGACGACCCGGACATCGGCGCCGAGCTGCGCTCGCGCATGGCCCGCGCGATCGCCAGCGTGCGCACGCCGGAGACGCTCGACTGGCTCGTGGCGCAGGTCCTGACCACGCGCTGGATCGTGGGATCGGTGCGGCTGCGCAAGTCGTCGTTGGAGGTGCGCGCGATCATCGCGGCGATCGCGCAGTTCCATCGTGGCGAACCGGCCGCCGAGCAGGTGTTGCGGCTGGCGGAGCGCAGTCGCGACGACGACCTACGCCGCGCGGCAAGCGCGCGGCTCGAACGCCTGGGAGGGCGATGACCGACGCGACGCTGTACCTCACCTCGCTGGCGCAGGCGCTGGCCAAGATGTCCCTGTATGCCGAGGGGCATCCGTCGCGCGCGCGCGCGGCCGACGCGTCGTTCGCGCGGCTGCGGACCCTGCAGCAGGTCGACGCGACGCCGACCTTCTCCTTCCTGGGGCGCGAGGTGATCTACTACGAGCGCACGTTGCGCGACCTGGCCGACTGGGACTGGGCACAGCGCTTCTCCAGCGCCGGGGTGCAGCGCATCGAGTTCGAGGCGGCCGTCGACCGGGAGAGCTACCACGCCTTCCTCGAGGAGCTGCTCACGCGTGTGGCGCTCGCCCAGGGGATGCGCGACAAGCCGCTCGCCATCGCCGCGTCGCCGCGCGCGACGCCGATCCGCTTCGGGGCCGTGGGGGTGCGCGGTGACGCGGAGAGCGACGATGAGGCAATCGACGCCGAACTGGAGGAAAGCGAGCGCCTCGACCTCTCCGAGGAGGCCGACGTCGTGACCTGGATGCACGACGAGGTCCTGGTGGCCCACCAGTTGCCCCTGGCGGAGGCCGAAGCGGTGGTCCACTCGCTCGCCCACGCGATGCAGGGCTCCTCGCGGGCGCTCATCCCGCTGCTCACGCTGAAGGAGTTCGACCAGTACACCACCACGCACGCGCTCAACGTCTCGGTGCTGGCGATGGGGCTCGCCGAGCGACTGGGGTTGTCGGCGCGCGAGGTGAAGGGTTACGGCGTCGCGGGGCTGCTCCACGACCTCGGCAAGGTGAAGATCCCGCCCGAGGTGCTCAATAAGCCGGGGGTCCTCACGCCAGAGGAGTTCGACCTCATGCGGTCGCACACGGTGGAGGGGGCCAGACTCATCCTCGAGGCGGACCGGCACCTGGACCTCAGCGCGGTCGTCGCCTTCGAGCACCACATCATGATCGACGGTGGCGGTTACCCCACGCGTTGCACCCGGCGGGACTGCCACCACGCCAGCCGCCTCGTGCACGTCTGCGACGTCTTCGATGCCCTGCGCACGCACCGCCCCTACCGCGTGGCGTGGGACACCGCGTCGATCCTCGCCTACATCGAGAAGCGCATCGGGAGCGAGTTCGACCCCGTGATCGCCGATGCTTTCCTCTCGATGATTCGCGGGTCGGAGATGCGGCTGGCACACGCGCGTTCCATCGACGAGGACGTGCTGGTCGGCGCGTTGTGACGCGCGCCGGTCGCCGGGAGGTGCGCGTCCCGGCGATCGGTGCTAGAGCCCCAGGTGCCCCAGATGATACGGGAGCATCTGGCGCCACGCCGGCCAGTCGTGGCGCACGTCGTGCCCCCACAGGTCGAGCCAGTGCGGAATCCCCTTGGCGTGCAGCGACTCCGAGAGTCGGCGCGAGGCATCGGGGGCCTCGTACGCCCCCTGGCCCGTGACGATGACGATGCGCGACTGCTGTTGGAGCAGGTGGAGCGCTCCTCCCTCGATGCCGGGGAGGTACCAGAGCGGGTTGTTGAAGAAGACGTTGTCGTCGGTGTACCCCTTGAGGTAGTTCGGCGACAGGTCGTAGAAGCCCGACATCGCGATCATCCCGCCAAAGAGATCGGGGCGCCGAAGGAAGGCGTTGGCCGCGTGAAACGCGCCGAACGACGCTCCGGTCGTGAGCGCACGCGCCCCGCCGTCGCGACAGACCGTGCGCATGTACGGCACCACCTCTTCCTCGATGTAGGACGAGTACAGCGCCTGGCGTCGCGCCCGCTCCGGGACCGGGGTGTCCCGGTCCATCCACGCGTAGGAATTGATGCTGTCGATCGAGAACAGGCGGATGCGTCCCGCCATCAGTGACTGCTCGACCGCCTTCACCAGAAAGAAGCGCTCGTTCTCGAGGAAGTCGGCGGCGGCGGTGGGGAAGAGCAGGATCGGGGCGCCGGCGTAGCCGTACGATACGATCGGCATGTGGAGTCCGAGGCGCGGGGAGCGCCACCCATCGATGACACGCGGGAGCGATGGGTCGATGTACTGGATCGACATGGCGGGATCGGAACGGAGAAGATGGGGAGTGGCGCCCCCGGTGCAGCGGCGGCGATCGAAAGGTACGAGCGCCGCCGCGCGCGGCAACGGATTGGACCGGTTCGCGTGAAAACGGTACCGCGCTCTGGCCCGAGCGCCGCGACCTTCCCGTCATGCTCGCAGCCATTCGTTCTGCCGCCGTCCTGGGGGTCGAGGCCTACGACGTCACCGTGGAGGTCGACGCCACCAAGGGGCTCCCCCAGTGGACCATCGTGGGGCTCGCCGCCGGCGCGGTGAAGGAGGCGAAGGAACGCGTGGCGTCGGCGCTCGCCAATGCCGGGTTCCTGCTCCCGCCACGGCGTTACACCATCAACCTCGCCCCGGCCGACCAACGGAAGGACGGCACCGCCTTCGACCTCCCCATCGCCCTCGGCGTCCTCGTCGCCACGGGACAGCTCGACGCGGCCGCGGTCGACGGCGTGGCCGCGTTAGGCGAGCTGGGACTCGACGGCTCGGTGCGCGGCGTGCGCGGGATCCTCCCCGTCGCGTTGCATCTGGCGACGAGTGGCGCGCGGACGCGCGACGACCGGCTCACGCTCGTCGTCCCGCCGCACAACGCCGACGAGGCGCGGGTCGTCTCGCGGCTGCACAGCGTCGCCCCCGCCACACTCGGCGCGCTCGTGGCCGCGCTGCGCGCGCGAGGCACGGGGCGGTGGGACGGCATCGCGCCGCTGCCGCGCCGCGGCGAAACAGGGGGCGACGGCGCGGACGCGGACACGCCGACGCCGGGCCTCGTCGGCGCCGACGAGCGTCTCGACCTGCGCGACGTGGTCGGGCAGGAGTCGGCCAAGCGTGCCCTCGAGATCGCCGCCGCCGGCGGGCACGCCCTGCTGCTCGTCGGCCCACCGGGGGGCGGCAAGACGATGCTGGCGCGGCGACTCGCGGGAATCCTCCCGCCGCTCAGCGAGGACGAAGCGCTCGAGGTGATGGCGATTCAGTCGGTCGCCGGCGTCCTCTCGGCGCGCGGACGCATCGTGGGGGAGCGTCCCTTCCGAGCGCCGCACCATACCCTCTCGGTGGCGGCGCTCATCGGCGGCGGGTCGCTCCCCCGTCCCGGCGAGGTGAGTCTCGCGCATCACGGCGTCCTCTTCCTCGACGAGTTGCAGGAAATCCCCCGGGCGGTCCTCGACGCCCTTCGGCAACCCATGGAGGACGGGCGCGTGGTCATCTCGCGCGCGCAGCAGTCGCTGGCCTTCCCGGCTCGATTTGCCCTCGTCGGCGCCATGAATCCGTGCCCTTGTGGTCACGCCGGGCAGGGCACGCGCCCCTGCACCTGTACGCCGACCGACGTGTCGCGCCACCGCGCACGCGTCTCGGGGCCGCTCGCCGATCGCCTGGACATGACGATCCATGTCCCCGCCGTCTCCATCGCGGCACTCGGCGAAAGGACCGAGGGAGAGGCCTCGGCGCTCGTGCGCGCACGTGTCGTGGCCGCGCGTGTAAGGCAGCACGAGCGCTACCGACGACTTCGTCGCGTCACCTGCAATGCGCACGTCGCGGGGCGGTGGCTCGACGCGCACACCCCGATCTCCACGGATGCGCGATCGCTGCTCACCACCTCTGCCGACCGCCTCGCGCTTTCGGCGCGGGGCTACCATCGCGTGCTCAAAGTCGCGCGCACCGTCGCCGACCTCGATGGGAGCGATGGCATCGAGCAGATGCACGTTGCCGAAGCGCTCTTCGTTCGAACTCCCGACAGCCTGTCAGCGCGCGCGGAGGTCGCGTAGCTTTGCCGCATGTCGTCCTCTTCACGCGCGCCAGCGCCCATCGCCGACGTCGTTCCGCGCGCGGCGGTCGGCGCCGAAGCGGAGTCGGCCACCGACCTCGACGCTGGCGTCGACGCGGATGCGGCTGTGGGCGCCGAGGCCGAAGCGCGCGAGGCGGCCCTGGCCGGCTGGCTCCTGCAACAGGGGTCGGTCCTCGTCGGCTTCAGTGGCGGGGTCGATTCCGCGTATCTCGCGACGCTCGCGCTCGAGGTACTCGGCGCCACGCGGATGCTCGCGGTCATCGGACGCTCGGCCTCGTACCCGGCGTCGCAGTGGGCGACCGCGCGTGCGGTCGCCGATCGCTTCGGTATTCCGGTCCTCGAGGTCGACACCGACGAGCTGAACGATCCGCGCTACGCGGCCAATCCCGTCAATCGCTGCTACTACTGCAAGACCGAGTTGTGGGACCGACTCGCCCCGATCGCCGAGGAACGGGGGCTCGCGGTGGTGATCGACGGAACCAACGCCGACGATCTCGGTGACTATCGCCCGGGTGCGGCGGCAGCGCGCGAGCACGGCGTTCGCTCGCCGATGGCCGACGTGGGGCTCACCAAGCGCGACATCCGCGCCCTGTCGGCGCGCCGCGGGATCCCCACGTGGTCGCAGCCATCGTCGCCCTGCCTCTCGTCTCGCCTGCCGTACGGCACGGCGGTCACCCCAGCGCGTCTGGCGCAGGTCGAGCGCGCGGAGGCGGCGCTGCGCGCGCTTGGTGTGTCCGGCGACCTGCGCGTGCGACATCATGGAGAACTCGCGCGCGTCGAACTGGGGGCCGACGAACTCGCCGTCTGGCTGGAGCCGGCGTCGGCGGCGCGCGTGGCGAGCGCGGTGCGCGGCGCGGGCTTCGCGCGCGTGGCGATCGACCTGCGCGGCTTTCGCTCGGGATCGCTCAACGTCCTCAGTGGCGTGACCGCCGACGCATCATGAGCGCGGACGCACGCGGCGCGACCGGAACAAGCGCGCCGGAATCGGCGGAGCGATCGGCCGCGCTGCAACGGCTGCAGCGCGCGCTCGATGCCGGGCCGTTCGCCGCTACCGCGGAGGAACGCGGCGCGCTCGCCCTCGTGATCCCGCGAGCGGCGGGGGCCGGCGTCGACCGCGTCACGCGGGAGTGGTTGGTACAGGTCGCGATCGCCGCAGGATTCTCGCACGTCGCGCTGGAAATCGTCCCCCGGTCCGAGGCCCATGCGGCTCTTTCTGGCGGTCACTCTGCCTGAGGAACTGCAGGACGCGATCGAACGCGCGACGGCGCCGGCGCGCGCCGCCGCCCCCCGCGTGCGCTGGGTGCGCGCCGCGCAGTTGCATCTGACGATGAAGTTCATCGGCGAGCGCCCGGCGTCCGACGTCGGGCCGATCGCCGAGGTGGTGCGCGAGGTCGTGGCGGGTCTCCCCGCGCTGCGGGTCACGCTGCGTGGGGCCGGGGCCTTTCCAAACTTCCGGCGCCCTCGTGTCGTATGGCTTGGCATGCACCCGCCGGCACCGCTCGCCACCCTCGCCCGTCACCTCGACGACGCCCTCACGCCGCTCGGCGTGGACGCCGAGTCGCGCCCGTTTCGCGCGCACGTCACGCTGGGGCGGGTTGGGGAGGCGCTCGCCGTCGACACGGCGCACACCCTCGAGCGCGCACTGCACGACGTCACCGCCAGCTGGTCGCTCGCCGTGCGCGGCGTGGCGCTGGTGCAGAGCACCCTCGGGCCGGGCGGCCCGAGCTATCGCGAACTGGACACCTTCCCCTTGGGAGCTCGCTGATGTTCGGCTGCCTTCGTTCGCTTGGCTGCCTCACGCTCATCGCGATCCTCGGCGTCGGCGGTTACGCCACGCGCGATCGCTGGCTCCCCGCCATCACGGGGACACGTCCCGCGGTGCTCGGTGACTTCGATCGGGTGACCGACGACCGGCGCGCTCGCGCCAAACGCGTCGTCGAGTCGATGGCAAAGAAGTCGGGGCCGGTCTTCGCGAATCTCACCGCGGCGGAGGCTTCGTCGCTGGTGTTGGTCGATGCGCGGCGCCGCCTCCCGGCGTTCAGCCGCGACGTCGAGGCCGCGGTCTCTGGCGACCGCCTTCTCCTGCGCACGACGCTCGACCCGGCGGAGTTGCGCGGGATTGACGCGTTGGGGCCGCTGGCGTCGCTGCTCGAGTCGCGCCAGCGGGTGACGCTGGCGGGGACGCTCGATGTGGCCGGGCCGGGACGTGGGCTGTTCATCGTGCAGGAGGTGCGCATCAACGACCTTGCCGTACCGACCCCCGCGATCGCCGCGCTGATCCGCCAGGTCGATCGCCGCGACCGCCCCGAGGGGGAGCCGGCGCGTGCGATCGCCTTCCCGCTCCCGCCGTCGGTGGGCGACGTGCGGGTGGGGAAGGGGCGCGTGACCCTCTACAAGACCGTCTCATGAGCCGTCGTATCCTCATCGTCGACGATGAACAGGGCGTGCGCGCCGCGTTAGGCCAGCTCCTCGAGTACGAGGGCTACGACGTGAAGGCCGTCTCCAACGCCGCCGACGGCATCGCGGAGTACGAGAAGTGGCGCCCGCAGCTCACCTTCCTCGACGTGAAGATGGCGGGGATGGACGGGCTCGAGGCGCTGCGCCGCATTCGCCAGTTGGACCCGGCGGCCACCATCGTCATGATCAGCGGGCACGCGACGATCCAGACGGCGGTCGAAGCGACGCAGCTCGGCGCCTACGACATCCTGGAGAAGCCGCTCGACACCGACCGCATCCTCGTCCTCCTGCGCAACACGCTGCAGCACCTTTCGCTGCAGGAGGAAAACGCGCAGCTGCGGGCGTCGATCGAATCGCGCTACGAGATCGTGGGCAAGTCGTTCGCCATCCGCACGCTGATGGGGCAGATCGAGAAGGTGGCGCCGACGCCGGCGCGTGTCCTCATCACCGGCGACAACGGGACGGGGAAGGAACTCGTCGCGCGCGCGATCCATCGCCTCTCACCCAGGCTGCAGAAGCCCTTCATCGAGGTGAACTGCGCGGCGATTCCCTCGGAGCTGATCGAGAGCGAACTGTTCGGCCACATGAAGGGGTCGTTCACCGGCGCGATCCAGGATCGCGCCGGCAAGTTCGAGCAGGCCGACAAGGGGACGCTCTTTCTCGACGAGATCGGCGACATGAGTCCGTCGGCGCAGGCCAAGGTGCTGCGCGTGTTGCAGGACGGCGAAGTGACGCGCATCGGCGGCGCCAAGCGCGTGCAGGTCGACGTGCGGGTCCTCGCGGCGACCAACAAGGACTTGCCGGAGGAGATCGCGGCGGGGCGCTTTCGCGAGGACCTGTTCTATCGCCTCAACGTCGTCCCGCTGCACGTCCCGCCGCTGCACGAGCGTCGTGAGGACATCCCGCTGCTCGCGCAGCACTTCGTCGACCAGCTTTCCCGACGGGAAGGGGCGCCGGCCCGTACCCTCGACGCGGGGGCGATCGACGCGCTCGCGCAGATGGAGTGGCCGGGGAACGTGCGCGAACTGCGCAACGCGATCGAGCGCCTCCTGATCCTCTCGTCAGGGATGCGCGTCACCGCCGCCGACGTCTCCCGCCTCACCGGGGCCCGACCGGCGGATGGCGCGAGCCTTGGCTCGCTGCTGGACATCGAGACCTTCGAGACGTTCAAGGACGCGGCGGAACGCGCCTACCTCCTGCACAAGCTTCGCGCCTTCGAGTGGAACGTCTCCGAAACCGCCCGCGCCCTCGACATGCCCCGCTCCAACCTCTACAAGAAGATCGAGCGGTACGCACTGGAACGGGAAAAGTGAGCCACTCGTCTTCCCGTCTTCTCGTCTTCCCGTCCTCCGCCCTGCGATGACTAACTGGGACGAACAACTCAAGAAGATCGACAAGCAGCTCGAGTCGATTTCCGACGAGGCGCTCCTGCCAACCAAGGCGGCGCCCACGCCGCAGGCCAAGGCCGAGGTGGTCGCCAAGCAGGCGTCGACGTCGACCCTCGGGGTCGCGTTGCGCCTGCTGCTCGCCGTGGCGCTGGGGGCGGGGATGCTGTTCTGGCCGTACAGCGCCCGCTGCGGCGTCGGGCTGTTCGGCTACCTCGCGGCGACCGGCGTCGTGGCGATCTCGGGGATCTGGACCGCCGTCTGGACCTGGCGCCACCGCAGCGCCAAGGGACACGTCCTCTCGCTCCTCCTCATCCTCTGGGGGATGATCCTGGCGGGGATGGAGGTGCTGCCGCGCGTGGGGTATGCCAAGCCGACCCCCGAACACCCCACCGTCTGGATGTGCAGCTAGCGCCGGCAACGCGGCGCCAGATCCCTCTCGAAGCGCCGCCCGCACCGGGCGGCGCACTTCGCTTGTGTCGCCTTCCGGCTAGCTTTCCCGGCGATTCTCCCCTCCCGTCCTCCCCATCGCCGTCCCCCGACGACTCGTACCGCGCGCCATGACTCCCGTCTTCAAGAACTTCATCGCCGGCCAATGGGTCGCTCCGACCACCGGCGCATACTTCGAGAACGTCAACCCCGCGGACCGCACGGATGTGATCGGCCGCTTCCCGCTGTCGGGCGTCGAAGACGTCGAGCGTGCGGTGGAGTCGGCGCAGCGCGGCTTCGAGCTCTGGCGCAAGACGCCGGCACCGCTGCGCGGCGACGTGCTGCGCCGTGTCGGCGACCTGATGGCGGCGCGGAAGGACGAGATCGCCGACCTCATGACCCGCGAGATGGGCAAGCCGCTCGCCGAAACGCGCGGCGACGTGCAGGAGGGGATCGACACCGCCTACTACGCGGCGGTCGAGGGACGCCGTCTCTTCGGCCACACGGTCCCCAGTGAGTTGCGCAACAAGTGGGCGATGAGTTTCCGTCGCCCCATCGGCGTGGCCGGGATCGTGACGCCGTTCAACTTCCCGATGGCCATCCCCACCTGGAAGATGTTCCCGGCCCTGGTGTGCGGAAACGCCTGCGTCTTCAAGCCGGCCGAGGACGTCCCGCACACGGGGGCGGTGCTGGTGGAGATCATGCTGCAGGCGGGGCTCCCTCCCGAGGTAATCCAGCTGGTGCACGGGGTCGGGGAGACGGTGGGGCCCGCGATCGTCGAGCATCCCGACGTCCCGCTCGTCTCGTTCACCGGGTCGACGGAGACCGGGGCCAAGGTGGGCGAAACGTGCGGTCGCATGCACAAGCGCCTCTCCCTGGAGATGGGGGGGAAGAACGCCCAGATCGTCCTCAACGACGCCGACCTCGACCTCGCCCTGGAAGGGGTGCTGTGGGGGGCGTTCGGGACGACGGGGCAGCGCTGCACCGCCACCTCCCGCCTCATCGTGCAGAGCGGCGTGCATGACCGATTGGTGGACATGCTCGTCGAACGGGTACGGGGACTCCGGCTTGGCGACGGACGGCAGGCCGGGACCGACGTCGGTCCGCTCATTCACGAGGAGTCGCTGAAGAAGGTCGAACGCTACGTACAGATCGGCATCGAGGAGGGGGCGCAGCTCGCGATCGGCGGAAAGCGCGCGACGGGGGCGGCGCTCGCCAAGGGGAACTTCTTCGAGCCAACGATCTTCACGCAGGTTCGCCCAGGCTCGCGCCTGGAGCAGGAAGAGATCTTCGGCCCGGTCCTCTCGGTCATCAAGGTCGAGACGGCCGACGAGGCCTTTGCCGTCAACAACGACGTGAAGTACGGACTCTCGTCGTCGCTGTACACGCGGAACGTGGAGCTGGCGTTCCGGGCGATGTCGGAGCTGGACAACGGGATCACCTACGTGAACGCCCCGACGATCGGCGCCGAGGCGCATCTCCCCTTCGGTGGGGTGAAGCAGACGGGGAACGGACACCGCGAAGGGGGGTGGGAGGTGTACGAGTTCTATTCCGAGACGAAGGTCTGCTACATCGACTATTCCGGCGCGCTGCAGAAGGCCCAGATCGACACGTACAGCGATTAGGCCTGGCCACCGGGCGGCCGGGGAGCGTCTCCCCGCCGTTCCGGTCCGGGCGAAGCGCGCGGCCCGCCCGGCCGCGTGGTTGCGGCCCCTGTGGGTCGCGGGTTAATTGCCCCAAACTCCGATGGTGCTGACCTCCTCCGAACGAGACGACCTGGTAGCGCGCGTCGAGCGAACGCTCGGACGGGCGCACGAACGCGCGCGACCACGCGCGTCGGTGAGTCGTGCGGCGATCCGCGCGGCGGTCGATCGGACGTTAGGCACCGTGCCGAGTGTGACCGATGGCGCGGCGCCGGTGGTGGCGGGGGAGGGGACGGCGGTGCTGGCGGCGATCTCGATGCCCGACCTCGCCTCGCGCACCCGCGGGGCGCTGGTGGCGTCGGGCGTCGGCATCAGTGAGTTGGGGAGTGCCACCGAGGGTCGCTACACCGTCGTAGCCGTGCGGCTGCCGCTCGCGGCCGCGGAGCAGGTGCGGGGCGCCGCCGAGTCGATCGGCGCACGATTCAGTTGGCGAGGAGAGGGGCGATGATGCACGGCACCGCTGCGCCGGACTCGCGCGCAACGATCACCGAGACGGAACGGGCCGCGGCGCTGGAGCGCGTGAACACGACGCGTCCGCGCATCCTGCACTTCCTGTGGGAATGGGCCAAGTCGTTCCAACTCGCCGTCCTGCTCTTTCTCGTCATTCGCGCCTTTGTCGTCGAGGCGTTCAAGATCCCGAGCGGCAGCATGGAGGGGACGCTGCTGGTCGGCGACTTCCTCCTGGTGAACAAGTTGGTGTACGGCGCCGAGGTCCCCTTCACCGGGAAGCGCCTGCCGGCGGTCCGCACACCGGCGCGGGGAGACGTGCTGGTCTTCCAGTGGCCGTCCGATCCCTCCAAGAACTTCGTCAAGCGCCTGGTGGGAGTTCCCGGCGACACCCTCTCGATGACCGAGGGGATCCTGTTCCGGAACGGGGTGCGCCTTCAGGAATCGTACGTGCGGCACACGGATCCGGGCGCCGACCCGGCCGGTGACGAGTTTCGGTGGCAACGCGACTACCTTGTGCGTACGGCCGAGGCCTCGACCGGCTATCACCCATCTCGCAATAATTGGGGGCCGCTGGTCGTCCCCGCGCAGCATCTCTTCGTACTCGGCGACAATCGCGACAACTCCCTCGACTCGCGCTACTGGGGCTTCGTCCCCGATTCGCTCGTTCGCGGGACGCCCATGGTGGTGTACTACAGCTACGTCCCCGATTCGTCGGCGCAGCTGGATTTCCTGACCCGGGTTCGGTGGCATCGACTCGGCGACCGCGTGCGCTAGAAGCCATCGCACCAAGGGTCGTCGGCGTGCCGGCGCACCGCGCCGGCGAGGAGCCGTCGACCATTGGTGAGATGGCCTGTAGTTTCCCTCCGTCAGTCGTCAGCACTTCTCCGGGCGACGCCCTGGCGTTCCCGGACCGCCGTTCACCAGGAGCCCACGTGGCTGCAGGACGCATCGCTTCCAAGAAGTCGTCGTACGACGAAGGCTCGCTCGACCAGTACCTGCGCGACATCAGTGCGTATCCGCTCATCACGCGGGAGGAAGAAGTCCTCCTCGCGCAGCGCATTCGTGTGGGTGACCAGGAAGCGCTCGACAAGCTGGTGCGCTCGAACCTGCGCTTCGTCGTCTCGGTCGCGAAGAAGTACCAGAACCAGGGCGTCTCGCTGTCCGACCTGATCAACGAGGGGAACCTCGGCCTCATTCGCGCGGCCCACAAGTTCGACGAGACCAAGGGGATCAAGTTCATCTCCTACGCGGTCTGGTGGATCCGCCAGGCGATCCTGCAGGCGCTGGCCGAACAATCGCGCATCGTGCGCGTCCCGCTCAACCGCGCCGGCACGCTGCACCGCATCGGCAAGCGCGCCAACGCGCTGCTGCAGGAACTCGGGCGCGAGGCGACGCACGCCGAGATCGCCGACGGGATGGACATCACCGAAGAGGAAGTCGCCAAGACGATGTCGATCTCGCAGGCGCACCTCTCGCTCGATGCGCCGCTGACGCCCGGGGAGGACAACAAGCTCCTCGACTACCTCCCGGACAACCTGAACCCGACGCCCGACGAACAGACGTTCGAAAAGGCGCTGACGGAGTCGATCGAGGAGGCGCTGTCGTCGCTCAAGGAGCGCGAGGCCAAGATCCTGCGGCTCTACTTCGGGCTCGACGGCGAGGAGCCGATGACGCTCGAGCAGATCGGGTCGTTGTTAGGCATCACGCGCGAACGCGTGCGGCAGATCAAGGAGAAGGCGCTGTCGCGGTTGCGGCACGTGTCGCGCGCGCGGGCCCTCGAGTCGTACCTTGGGTAACGGGACGGGAGACGGGCGGGGGGAGCTCGGTGGACCGTCGGCACCAGGGCCGCGCGCGCTGCGCGACGACAACGAGCACCTCGATCTCTCCCTCCCCGGCCTCGGCCGGATTCTCGTCCTCGTCGGCAGGGCACTCACGCTGCACTGCCCGCACTGTGGAAAAGGGCCGGTGCTGGTGAACTGGTTTCGGCTGCGCCCCGCCTGCGGTCACTGCACGCGAGCGCTCGAGCGCGGGGAGCCCGACTACTTCCTTGGCGGGATGATGTTCAACCTGATCCTCGCCGAGCTCCTCTTTGCCGGGATCTTCGTCGCCGTCCTGGTGTTCATGTGGCCGACCGTCCCGTGGGACGGGATCTCCATTGGCGCCCCGGTCGGGATGGCGCTCGCCCCGATCCTTCTCTATCCGATCTCCAAGCTCGTCTGGCTCGCCTTCGATCTTTCGTTCCGTCCCGAACAGGACAGCTGACCTCGGGTCAGACGCGCGAGCCGCCGCGAGTCGCACCCCTCATTCCCGACGCTGGCACCACCCGTAACGCACGCAACGCACGACTCCCATGGCCCAACAGAGTTCCTTCGACGTCACGACGGGCGTCGACCTGCAGGAAGTGGACAATGCGGTCAACCAGGCCGACAAGGAGATCGCGACCCGCTACGACTTCAAGGGGTCGAAGGCGGCCATCGAGTTCGCACGCACCGAGGGCAAGCTCGTCCTCACCGCCGAGCACGACCTCCGGATGCGCGCCCTCGTCGACATCCTGCAGAGCAAGCTGATCAAGCGCGGTGTCCCGGTGAAGAACCTCGAGGTCGGGGAGACCAAGTCGGCCGGCGGCGACACCCTGCGCAAGGAAATCGGCCTCAAGATGTCGCTCGATGGCGAGACGGCCAAGAAGGTCTCGGCCACGATCAAGGAGGCCAAGCTCAAGAAGGTGCAGGCAGCGATCCAGGGGGACCAGGTGCGGGTGAGCTCCCCGTCCAAGGACGACCTGCAGCTGGCGATCGCCCTCCTTCGCTCCACCGACTTCGGGGTCGAACTGAAGTTCGGGAACTTCCGGTAGTCGAGAAGCCGTCGTCGCGTCTCGTTAGGGGAGGTTGCCCGGCCGCGACGTGGCGCGTCTGCAGCGTATCGCCTTCACCCCAGGATCCTGTTCCATGCCGACCTCGCGTCAGGGCACTCGCCGCCCGCTCGCCCTTGCTGTGGCCGCGCTCCTTCTCGCCGCCTGCGGCGGCGAGCGTCCCGCCGGCGACGAGGGACGTGGCACCGTGATCATCGCGACCGCGGCCGACGCCGATTTCCTCTTGCCGGCGCTCGTGACGCAGCTCGTGGGCAAGCAGGTCATCGACCAGCTCTTCGAGCCGCTGGCGGCGATGCCGGCCACCATGAACACCATTGGCGATGTCGGCTTCCAGCCGCGCCTCGCGAAGTCATGGGAGTGGGGCGCCGATTCGCTCTCGATCACCTTCCACCTCGACCCGCGCGCCCGCTGGCACGATGGCCAGCCCGTGCGAGCGCGCGACGTGCGCTTCTCGCTCGAGTTCACGAAGGACCCCGTGGTGGCCTCGCGGCAGGCCGGCGGGCTCGAGTCGATCGATTCCATCTCCGTCTCCGACTCGCTCACCGCGGTCGCCTGGTTCTCGCGACGCAGCGCTGAGCAGTTCTTTTCGCTGGTATACAACCTGACGGTCATGCCCGAGCACCTGCTGGCGAGCCTTCCGCGCGACAAGGTGCGCGAGGCAGAGTTCGCCCGCGCCCCAGTCGGGAATGGGCGATTCCGCTTCCGCCGCTGGGAGAAGGGGGCGGTGATCGAACTCGTGGCCGACACCGCCAGCTTCCGCGGTCGCCCGTCGATCGATCGCGTGATGTGGAGCATTTCCCCGGACCCGACGGCGCTCTGGGGACGCGTCGTGAACGAGGAAGCGGACTTCGTCGAGATGCTGCGGGGCGAGCCGCTGGCCAAGGTCGAGGCGTCGACGACCTCGCGTGCGCTCCCCTACGAGGGGCTCGATTACGGCTTCGTCCTGTTCAACGTCCGCGCGCAAGGGAATCGCCGCCAGTCGCATCCGGTGCTGGGCGATCTGGCCACGCGGCGCGCCCTCACGCTCGCGATCGATCGGCAGGCGGTGACGCGCAACGTCTTCGACACCCTCGCCTACACCGGGCTCGGCCCGGTGGTACGCGCGCAGTGGGCGGCCGACACGACCGTCGCCATCCCCGGCCAGAACGTCGCGGCCGCCAAGGCGATGCTCGATTCGTTAGGCTGGCGCGACGCCGACGGCAATGGGATTCGCGAGAAGGGAGGGCGCCCGCTGCGCTTCTCCCTGCTCGCGCCGTCGTCGAGCTCCGCGCGGCGCCAGGCGTCGGTCATCCTCCAGGCGCAATGGAAGGAAGTCGGCGCCGACGTGACCCTGGAAGACATGGAGTTCAACGCCTTCATCGAGAGCATACAGTCGGGGAAGTTCGACGCGATGATGCACGGACTGCATGCCGACCCGAGTCCGTCGGATGCGCGCGGGACCTTCGGCTCACCCGCCAACCCGGACAGCCCAGGGAGCAACTTCGGTGGGTATTCGAACCTCGCCGTCGATGCCGCCTTCGACTCCGCGATGACCGAGTTCGATCCGGTGCGCGCCAAGGCGTTGTACCAGCGCGCCTACGCGCAGATCCAGTCAGACGCCGCGGCCATCTTCCTGTACGAGCCCAAGCCCGTGGCGGGGATCAGCCGGCGCATCGAGGGGGTCACAATGCCCGCCTCGGGCTGGTGGACGACGATCGCCGACTGGAAGATCTCCCCCGACAAGCGGATCGCCCGCGACAAGATCCCGCTGGGCGCCCCGCTCCTCCCGGTCGCCGGTGGAGATACGGCCAAGTCCGGCGCACCATAGTTAGCTTTGTCGCGCGAGGAGGGCGCTCGGCCCTCCTCGCCCGACCGCTCGACCGCCGTCCCCATGTCCTCGCCCGTCCCCGGGGCCTTCGCCCCGCGTCGCATCGTCATCGGCGCCAACGCGCACGCCGAACTCGCCCAGGCGCTTCGCGCTTCGCGCCCTGACCTGGAGATCCGCGGCAACAAGTTCACGGAGCTCACCCCGGCGGACCTGGCCTGGGGTGAGGCGTACGTGGGCTTCAAGCGTCCGCCGCTCCCCTCGATGGGGAACATCCGCTGGGTGCACTGCACGGGCGCCGGCGTCGACGCCTGGCTGTATCCCACGGAGCTACCGCGAGAGATCCTCCTCACGCGCAGCAGTGAGTCGTTCGGCCCGATGATCGCGGAGTGGGCGCTGGCGCGCGCGCTGGCGTACTCGCAGCAGCTCGTCGACCTCGCGCAGTGCCAGCGGTTGCATCGCTGGGCGCCGCGCGACCTCACGCTGCTCCGCGGTACCAAGGCCGTGGTCGTCGGCACCGGCGACGTGGGGACGAGCGTCGGTCGCCTGTTCAACGCGCTGGGATGCAAGACCTACGGCGTCTCGCGGTCGGGCGAAGCGGATGCCTCGGTCTTTGCCGCGATGGCGCAGGTGTCGGCGCTCAAGGACATGGCGGCGATCGCCGACTGGCTCATCGTCACCCTGCCGCTGACGGCCGAGACGCGCGGCCTGGTGAGCCGGGACGTGATGTCGGCGTGCCGCGGCGCGGTGCTGATCAATGCCGGTCGTGGCGCGGTGATCGACGAGTCGGCGATTCCCGCGGCGCTCGACAACGGCTGGCTCAAGGGGGGCGGCGCTCGACGTGTTCGAGGTGGAGCCGCTCCCCCTGGAGTCGCCGCTCTGGCTCGACACGCGCGTGATGATCTCGCCGCACATCTCGGGGCTGACGACGGTGGATGGGGCGGCGGCCGGCTTCCTCGAATGCCTGGCGGCGTTCGAGAAGGGCGAACGGACCCGGTGGGAGGTGGATCGTGCGCGCCAGTACTGAGCTCCCGTCCCCGATCTCCTGCCTCCCGTAGCATGCGCTTCGCCGTCCTGACGTTAGGCTGCGACAAGAACACCGTCGATTCCGAACGCTACATCGCGGAATTGGTGGCGCACGGCGCCGAGCGATCCCAGTCGATGGACGACGCCGACGTGATCGTCGTGAACACGTGCGGCTTCATCGACGCCGCCAAGCGCGAGTCGCTGGAGGCGATCCTCGAGGCGGCGCGGCACAAGGAGGACGGGCGCTGCCAGCTCGTGGCGGCCGTCGGCTGCATGGTCACGCGGCACAAGGCCGAACTCGAGGAGTCGCTCCCCGAGGTCGACCTCTTCCTGTCGACCGCCGAGAGCGACCGCCTCATTCCCGAGCTCGAGTCGCGCGGGCTGCTGGACGATGCGCCGCTGCTGCAGCACCCGGGGGTGCGCCTGTACGCCGGCGAGCTGCCGCACGTGCGCTACCTCAAGATCAGCGAGGGGTGCGACCACGGCTGTGCCTTCTGTGCCATCCCGCTCATGCGCGGCAAGCACCGCTCCTTCGCGTTAGGCGACGTGGTGCGCGAGGCGCAGCTGCTCGAGGCGCAGGGGGCGCGCGAGGTGAATCTCGTGGCGCAGGACCTGGCGCACTACGGGCGCGACGTGCGCGATGGCACCGCGCTTCCCGAGCTCTTGCAGGCGCTGCTGCTCGAGACCACGATCCCGTGGTTTCGACTGCTCTACATCTACAGTGCCGGGTTGTCGCCGGCGATGCTCGACCTCATCGCTCGCGAACCGCGCATCGTGCGCTACCTCGACATCCCGATGCAGCACGCGTCGGACTCCGTGCTGGCGCGCATGCGCCGACCCGAGCGCAAGGCGAAGCAGCGCGAGAAGCTGCGCGCGCTGCGCGAGCAGATCCCGGGCGTGGCCATTCGCACCACCGTCATCGTGGGCTTTCCTGGCGAGACCGAGGAGGAGTTCCAGGAGCTGCTCGATTTCCTGGAGGAGGCGCAGCTCGAGCGCGTGGGGGCGTTCACCTACTCGCCGCAGGAGGGGACGAAGGCCCATGAGATGGTCGATGACGTCCCCGAGCAGGTGAAGCGGGCGCGCCTCGAGCGGGTGCAGGAGCTGCAACGCCTCATCACGGCCGAGCGCTACGAGTCGTGGATCGGTCGCACGGCGCGCGTCCTCATCGACAAGGCCGCCAACGCCGAAGGGGTCGCGCAGGGGCGGCTGGAGGCCCAGGGTGACGACATCGACGGTGTGACGTGGGTCACCATGGGCGCGTTCGCCCACGTCGCTGCCGGGACGATCGTCGAGGTCCGCCTCGAGGACGTCGTCGACGACTACGACTTCCGGGCCACCGCGATCCGCGTCCTCGATGCGCCCGTGGCGGCCCCGGCGCCGTCGGCGCGGCGCGTCCTCCCGGTGGCGCCGGGGAGCGTCGGGAGCTTCGGGCGCTGAGTGTGCGGGGGCGCCCTGCCCCCGCGGGGCGGCGGCAGGGACTCGCGGCGTGACTCCCCCGGTTCTGGGGGCGTCCTTGGGGGGAGTTCGTTAGGCGCTTCCCCCCACCCGAGATTCCCCATTCTGATGCGCGCGTGGCTTGCCCTGGCCTGCTGGATCGCGCTCCCGCTGGCGGCGGTAGCGGGGCAGGGGCGTGCCGCGTCTGCGCGCGGAGGCGAGGGCGCGTCGGAAGGCGGGGGCGAGGTGCGCGTCGTCGTCGGTGCGGTGGGGAGCGAGGCGTCTGCCGGTGCCCAAGGGGGGTGGCGGCTCACGGATGCCTGGGGACGCGTGCACGCGCAGGGCAGCGGCGCGCCCGACTGGGTGATCGAGCGGCGTAACCGGCGCGTGCGCGTCGCCTTTGGTGGCGGGACGCGCGTCACCGCCTGGAGTGACGAGCCGTTCGTCCTGGAGCCGGCGGCCAGCGGGGGGGCGGTGACGTGGAACGGCAGGCGCTATCGGGGAACGCTGGCCTTCGCCGCGGTCGACACGGCGATCCTCGTGATCAACCGTGTCGACCTCGAGGGGTACCTGCGTGGGGTGCTCCCGCTCGAGCTGGGCGTACGGTCACCTAACGAATCGCCCGCACTCGAGGCGCAGGCGATCGCCGCGCGGAGCTACACGGTGGTGCGCCTGCGCGAGGGGCGGGCCGCCGCGTACGACCTCACCAGCGGCGCCTTCGATCAGGTCTACGGCGGGCTGGACGTGGAGCACCCCATCGCCGACGCGGCCGTGGCGGCGACCGAGGGGCTTGTCCTGTCGTACAACGGGGCGGTGGTGCGCGCCCCCTATCACTCCACGTGCGGCGGCCACACGGTCGCCTCGACGGAGGCGTGGAGCGGGGTGCGCGACGAGCCGTACCTGCGCGGGGTCTCGGATGCGCGCGACGGCGGGGGCGCCTGGTGCGACATCTCCCCGCGCTTTCGCTGGGAGCGCACCTTCGACCGGCGCGCGCTGGACGATGCGGTCTCGCGGTACGTGCGGGCGCATGGGGCCGGGATGCTGGCGGCGGGGGGATCGGTGCGTGAGGCTCGCATCGAGGCGCGCACGCGTTCGGGGCGGGTCGCCTCGTTGGTGCTGGAGACCGACGGCGGGGCGATGCGACTCTCCGGCACGGAGATGCGCACGACGCTGCGCACGGCACGTGGCGAGATCCTGAACTCGACCTATTTTTCGCTGGAGCCGGTGATCGGGCGTGACGGCCGGCTCATGCAGCTGACGCTTCGGGGTTCGGGCAACGGCCACGGGGTCGGGATGTGCCAGTGGGGGGCGATCGGTCGTGCCCGCGCAGGACACGACGTGCGGTCGATCCTCGCGGCCTACTATCCCGGCACGGTGCTCGTGCGCCTCCCCTGAGGCGGGGCCCCCTCACCGCCGCAGGTGCGGAGGGACGGCTCCGCCGGGGCCGCCGTTGCTGTCACGATTCGCCGCACGCCTAACGCCGTTCCCAGGTCGCATGCATCCCCCCGTTCGAATCGCGGTCGTCGGCGCTGGCGCCATCGCGCAGCTCGCCCATCTCCCGGTCCTCTCCAAGTTGCGCGGCGCACAACTCGTCGCCCTGTGCGACAACGACCGGGCCAAGGCACGGGCGCTCGCCGATCGCTTCAGCATCCCCGACGTCTTCACCGACATCGACGACCTCCTCGACTACGACGAGCTGGACGCGGTGGTCGTGGCCTCGCCGTCGCACCTCCACGAGCCGCAGGTGTTGCAGCTGCTGGCGGCCGGCGTCGACGTGATGTGCGAGCGGCCGCTCTCGCTCGCCTCCAAGGGGATCGAGCGAATCCTCGCCGCCGCGGCCCGCGGCAATCGCAAGGTGTTCGTCGCCAACAACCACCGGTTCCGCAGCGACGTCCAGGCGCTGGCCCGCTTCCTGAGCGGCGGCGAGCTGGGCAAGCTCTCCGGGGTGCGCGCCGGCGCGTACCATCCACGCGGCAAGATCGAGGGGTGGCGCCTGCGACGGCAGGAAGCGGGGGGCGGCGCGCTCTTCGAGCAGGGCTTTCCCCTCGTCGACCTCGCGATGTGGCTCGCCGACTTCCCGGTCCCCGAGCGCGTCTGGTGCCACATCGACCGTGCCCGCGGCGCCAACGCGGTCGAGGAGTCGGCGGTGCTCGCGGTCGAGTGCGCCAACAACATCTCCTTCAGCATCGACGTCTCCTGGTCGTACGTGGGGACCGACGAACGCTGGTGGTTCGAGACACTGAGCTCGCGCGGCAGCGCGCGCCTGGCCCCGCTGCGCGTGGCGAAGGAGCTCAACGGCAAGCCGGTCGACGTCTCGCCCACCGGGGCGGCGGCGCGCGAGTCGGCGTTCATCCAGTCGTATCGCGCCGAGCTCACGCACTTCGTCTCGGTGCTGCGTGGCGAGGTGGAGTACGAGGCCCCGACCGACCAGGTGATCGTGCACCGCTTGCTCGAGGCGGCCTACAAGTCCGCGGAAGAAAGGAAGGAAGTGCGCCTGTGATGCGCGTGCTGGCGTGGCTCCTTGCCGCGCTCCTGGTGCTCCCCGCGGTGGCCGTCGGTCAGGGCGCGCCATCGCCGGTCCCCGCCGCGCCATCGGCCGGCGCGACGGACGTCCCCGGCAGTGAGCTCGACGTCTACGTGATGACGATGGGGCAGGGCTCCCTGCTCTGGGAACGCTTCGGGCACAATGCGTTAGGCATCCGCGATCGCCGTACCGGGACCGACATCGTCTACAACTGGGGGACCTTCTCCTTCGAGCAGCCGGGCTTCCTCCCCCGTTTCCTGCGTGGGGAGATGCTGTACTGGATGGCGCCGTACGACGCGGTCCAGACGCTGCTCGCCTACCAGCAGTACAACCGCTCGGTCGTCGTCCAGCGCCTCAACCTCACCGCCGCGCAGAAGGACAGCATCCGGCGCTTTGTCGAGTGGAACGCGCAGGACGCCAACAAGTTCTACCGGTACGACTACTACCGCGACAACTGCTCCACCCGCGTGCGAGACGTGCTCGATATGGTCCTTGGCGGGGCCATCCGACGCGCGACCGACTCGGTCGTGACGACGATGACGTATCGCGACCATTCGCTGCGCCTGATGGATGGGATGTTCTGGAGCCGCACCGGGATCGACCTCGCCCTCGGCGGCCCCACCGACCGCCCGATCACGGGCTGGGAGGCGATGTTCATCCCGATGGAGGTGCAGCGCCGCCTGCGCGACGTCCGCATCCCCGATTCCACGGGAACCCTCGTCCCGCTCGTCACGTCCGAAGAGGTGCTGTTCACCGCGTCACGAGAGGCGGAGCGCATGGACGTGCCGGCGCTCGCCTGGGGGGGGCTGCTCGTGGGGGCGGGCGTGGCGCTGCTGCTCTACTTCGTGGGGTACCGCACCCCCGGGCGCGTCGGCGCCACGGCGGTGTCGCTCGCCTGGAGTGGCTTGGCCGGCGTCTTTGGCCTGCTCCTCTTCCTGCTGTGGACCGTCACGCAGCACGTGGCCGCCTACGGGAACCAGAACCTCTTCTTCATCCACCCGTTGTGGCTGGCGGTGGCCGCCTTGCTCCCCTTCGCGCGTTCGGGGCGGCGCTGGCGCAGCACGCTGCTGGTGCTCGTGCGGGGGTGCGCCGGGCTGACGCTCGTGGGGGCGCTGCTCGCGCTCACGCCGTGGGGACAACCGTCCGGTGCCATCGCCGCCTTCGCGACCCCGGTGAACCTGGTCGCCTACCTGCTGGTGCTGCGGGTGGTGTATTTCGCGCAGCAGGCGGCGAACCGCGAGGCGGAGCACACCGCGCGCCTGGCCTCCGCCGCCTCGACGCGGCGCAAGTGACTGAACGTCGACGCCACGCCCCGTTAGGCGCGGCGGGGGGCGCCCGCACGCTGATCCTCCTCGCGCCGACTCCGTTCCGCACTCTCCCCGTCTACATTCGCACCATGCGATCGCTCGCCCTTTCCCTGTTCGTCGCGGCCCTGCCGGTCGCGGCCAACGCCCAGTCGCCGCGCGAGTATCCCGGGCGCGGCGCCCCGACGGTCAGCACCCCGCGCACGTCGGACCTCATCACCCTCGATGCCGAGCTCTCCGAGCCCGCGTGGGAGGGGGCGGCGCGCCTCACCGGCTTCTCGCAGTACCAGCCGGTCGACCAGCGCCCCGCCGTCGAGCCGACGGAGATCCGCGTCCTCTACTCGGCGCAGGCGATCTACTTCGCGATCATCGCCACGGCCAGCGATCCCGGCTCGGTGCGCGCGACGCTCTCCAAGCGTGACAACATCAGCAACGACGATCGGGTCACGATCTATCTCGATACGTTCAACGATCGGCGCCGTGCGTTCTTCTTCGGCGCCAACCCGTTGGGGGTGCAGCTGGACGGCGTGCGTACCGAAGGGGCGGCGAGCGCCGGCAACATGTTTGGCGGGAGCGTCGACCTCAATCCTGATTTCCGGTTCGAGACCAAGGGGCGCCTGACGCCCACGGGCTACCTCATCGAGATGCGCATCCCCTTCAAGAGCCTGCGCTTCCCGAACGGGGCGCAGAAATGGGGGATCCAGGTGGTGCGCAACATCCCGGGGCGCGCGGCCGAGGACACGTGGACCGACGCGCAGCGCGGGGCGTCGTCGATGCTGGCGCAATCGGGGCTGCTCGCCGGCATCGAAGACGTGGAACGGGGCGTGGTGACCGACCTGCAGCCGTTCATTACCGAGGCGGTGTCGGGGCGGCGTGCAACTGACGGCTCCTTCGGACGCGACAACGGGACCTTCGACGCGGGGCTCAACGTTCGTTTCGGCTTTCCGTCGTTTGCCGCCGAGGGGACGGTCAATCCCGACTTTTCGCAGGTGGAGTCCGATGCCGGGCTGGTGACGGTCAACGAACGCTTCACCCTCTTCCTCCCCGAGCGGCGTCCGTTCTTCCTGGAGGGGATCGAGCTCTTCGCCACCCCCGGGCAGCTCGTGTACTCGCGCCAGATTGCCAACCCCGTCGCCGGGGGGAAGCTCACCGGCAAGCTGGGGCGCGCCGGGGTCGCACTCCTCTCCGCGCTGGATGAGGTTCCCGGGCAGGACGCGCTGTTCAACATCGCCCGCCTGCGCGCCGACTACGCGGCCAACTCCATCGTCGGCCTCACGCTCACCGACCGGCGGCGCGGCGACCAGAGCAACACGGTGGCGGCGATCGACAACCGGTTCGTCTTCAAGAAGCTGTACTACTTCGAGACGCAGTACGGGCAGTCGTTCACTACCACCGGGAGCGAGACGCGCAGCGCCCCCACCTGGCGCGCCTCACTCGACCGCACCGGGCGCATCTGGGGCTTCAACTACTCGGCGTACGGCTTCGGCGATCGCTTCCAGAGCGATGCCGGCTTCGTCCCGCGCGTCGGCTATCAGTACGCGCATGGCTACAATCGCTTTGCTATTCTGGGGAAGCCTGGCGCGCTGCTGCAGAACGTGACCGTGTTCTTCGGCCCCTCGCGCTACTGGAAGTACGGCTCGCTGTCGAAGGACGCACAGATCGAGGGGCAGGACCAGCTCAGCGGCTTCATCACGCTGCGCGGCGGGTGGTCCATCTCGCCGACGGTGAATCGTCGCTTCTTCCAGGTGGACCAGAGCGTGGCGCAGGGGCTGCGCGCGCCGACGATCGAAGGGCAGCTCGTCGCCTGGGATCCGTCGACGCGACTCGGCGACCTTTGGTCGTCGTCCCTCTCGGTCACCTCGCCGGTGTTCGGGCGAGTCAATGGCTCCGTCTCGCTCTCGAGCGGCGCCGTCCCGATCTTTGTCGAGGGGATCGAGGGGAACGAACTGCGGGCGACCGCATCGCTCCTCGTGCGCCCGTCAGCGGGGACGCGCATCGAGGCGACGGTCACGAACTCGCGCATCCAGCGCGCCGGTGACCAGTCGACGTATGCGCGGGTGACGATCCCGCGGCTCAAGGCCGAGTACCAGCCCACGCGCGCGCTGTTCTTCCGTGTGGTCTCCCAGTATCGCGCCGATCGCGTGGCGGCGTTGCGGCTGCGCGGCACCACGCTCCCGCTCTTCGACGCCAAGGGGAAGGCCGTGGGCGCCACCGACCTGCGCTCGCTCAGGACCGACTGGCTCATCCAGTACGAGCCCTCGCCGGGGACCACCGCTTTCATCGGCTACGGCGATGGCTGGCGGTCGCCGGGGATCCCGCTCGACACCGACCTGCGGCGGCAGAACGACGGGATCTTCCTCAAGCTGGCGTACCTGCTCCGTCGTTAGGCGGACAGGAGCGGCCGGACGGGAGGGGCGCGACGGTGCGGCATGCGCGCATCGTCGCGCGCGACGCCCTACAGCGTCAGCTCCATCCCCTCGGTGGCGGCGATGACGTTCACCGAGCCATTGCGCTCGCCGACCATCTTGTGGCAGAGCGCCAGCATCTCGTCGAGGGCCTCGTCGCTCCGGTCCGGCTCGTGGTGAAACAGCACCAGCGTCTCCACCTCGGCCGCGATCGCGAAGTCCACGGCGTCGCGGTACGAGGAGTGCCCCCAGCCGCGATGGTCCATGTACTCGGTCCCCGTGTACATCGCGTCATGGATGAGGATCGAGGCCCCGCGGGCGAAGTCCACCAGCGCCTCGCGAGACGAGGCGGCGTCGGCGTGGTCGCCGAACGGGTCGAGTTCGTTGTCCGGGATGAAGATCACCGAGCGCCCCGGCCGGGCCGACGGCGAGAGGCGGAAGCCTAACGCACTCCCCGGATGGCGCACGTTGATGGTGCGCATGTCGTAGCCGGGCCCCGCGTGGTCCTCCCGGTCGAGCGTGCGCACTTCCATGCGCGCGCTGAGCTGGTCAAAGCCCACGGGAAAGACGACGGGGCTCATCTGCTGCCGCAGCACGACTTCCAGCGACCGTTCGAGCGACGGCGATCCCCACAGCGTGAAGTGATTCCCTGCCTGGAACGTCGGCGTGAAGAACGGGAGCCCCTGGATGTGGTCCCAGTGCGCGTGGGAGAAGAAGATCTCGCCGCGAATGGGCTTCCCGTCGGCGCGCGTGATCAACGATCGCCCCAACTCGCGGATGCCGGTGCCGGCATCGAGGATCACGAGGTGGTTGTCGTCGGTGCGCACTTCGACGCACGTGGTGTTGCCACCGTACCGCACCGTCGCCGGTCCAGGGGAGGGACAGGAACCGCGCGTTCCCCAGAAGCGAACTCGCATCACGACGGCCGGTGGACGGGAAGGCGGGCGAAGGGAGGGACGAGCATGGGCGCGACCAGACCGGCCGCCCCGCGCTTCGCGGAGCGGCCAGCCGACGGTCAGACGCGGGCTTGCGCGAGCTGCTTGAGCGTGCCGCGGTTGGCCACCGAGATACGGCGGCGCTCCACCCGGATGAGTCCCTGGATCTGGAAGTCGCGAATGGTGCGGGAGACCGTCTCGCGGCTCGCCCCGATCATGTGGGCGATCGTCTGGTGCGTGAGCGGCTTCTCGATGGTGTCCTTCCCCCCTTCCTCGGCGAAGTCGAGGAGGAGCCGGGCGATGCGCCCGGGGACGTCGAGCAGCGCCAGGCCGTGGATCTTGGCGTCGGCGCGGCGCAGGCGTCGCGCCAGCTCGACCAGCAGCGACCAGGCGACGGCGGGGTTCGCCTCCACGCGGCGGCGGAAGTCGTCGCGGCGCAGCACCAGGAGGTTGGTATCCTCCATGGCGATGACGTGGGCCGAGCGCGGCTGGTCGTCGATGAGCGCGAGCTCGCCGAAGTGTTCGCCCACGCCGAGGACGCCGAGGATCACCTCGCGCCCGTCCTCGCCGATGAGGACGACCTTGACCCGACCGTCGCGTACGATGAAGAGGGAATCACCAGGATCATCTTCGAAGACGATGACGCTCCCCTTCGGATAGTTCTTCTCCCGCGTCAGTTCGCCAAAGCGCTGCAGCTCGGCGTCGTCGAGCTTGGAGAAGATCGGAATGGAGCGAAGGAAGTTGCTGATATCCATCCGGAGTGCCTGTCGAGCTGGGGTCGGTGCTGAAAACGATGGAATCGTCGGGTCGATCGCGAGCAGGACTGCCATGGGCGGACGCGCTCCGGGGGAGGAAGGGTCTACCTCCAGTAGGACGCCGGGAACGAGGTCCCGTCACAGCCGCGCCGTGCGCTGTCTCCTAGTGCTTCGGCGCAAGAAGGCGAGGGGAGCCACACCCCGCGTTTCGTCCCATGCCAGCCGCCACCGTAGGGTTGCCGGAATCGCACGCCCCGTCTGTGGCGTGAATCACAAGTCTTTCCTCCCCTTCGACTTGAATCCGCCAGACCCGACCCGCTACATTTCGCAGCTCTTTACCAGCACCTTCAGAGGCCGCCGTGAAAGCCGACATCCATCCGGAGTACGCGACGACGACCGTGAAGTGCGCCTGCGGCAACACCTGGCAGACGCGCTCGACGGTCGGCGAACTCCACCTCGATATCTGCTCCAACTGCCACCCGTTCTTCACCGGGAAGCAGAAGCTCGTGGACACCGCGGGACGCGTTGAGCGCTTCCGCCAGAAGTACGCTGGGAAGCCGGCCTGAGCCTCCGCGACCGCCTCGCGGACGCCGTAGCACGCGCCGCCGAAGTCGAACGCGATCTCTCCGATCCAGCGACTGCGAAGGACTCGAAGAAGCTGGCATCGCTCGGTCGCGAGCATCAGCGACTCGGCGCAGTGGTTGAACTGGCGTCCCGCATCGAGAAGTACGAGGACGAGCTCGCGCAGGCGCGCGAGCTCGTTTCCATTGACGACCCTGAGATGGCAGCCGAAGCCGCCTCGGAGGTCGACAGGCTGTCGGCTGCCCTCGAGCAGATGGACATCGAGCTCAAGCCGCTCCTTGTCCCGCACGACCCCCTGGACGACCGCCCGGCCATCGTCGAAATCCGGGCCGGAACCGGGGGCGACGAAGCCGCACTCTTCGCCGCCGACCTGTACCGCATGTACACCCGCTACATCGAACGACACGGCGGGTGGCGCATCGAGGTCATGCAGCATTCCGACGGCACCCTCGGCGGCATCAAGGAAGTCGTCTTCAAGGTCCAGGGCGACGGCGCCTTCGGCGCCATGCGATGGGAGTCGGGGGTACATCGCGTGCAGCGCGTCCCCGCCACCGAGGCCGCCGGGCGCATCCACACGTCAGCTGCAACGGTGGCGGTGCTCCCCGAGGCCGAGGAAGTCGACGTCAGCATCGATGAGAAAGACCTGCGCATCGACGTGTATCGCGCGTCGGGGCCGGGAGGGCAGGGGGTCAACACCACCGACTCGGCGGTGCGCATCACGCACATCCCCACCGGGATCGTCGTCTCGCAGCAGGACCAGCGCTCGCAGATCCAGAACAAGGCGAAGGCGATGGAGGTGCTGCGCGCCCGCATCCTTGATGCGCGGCTCGCCGAGATCCAGTCGGCGCGTGCCCGCATGCGCAAGACGCAGGTAGGCACGGGCGACCGCTCGGCCAAGATCCGCACGTACAACTATCCGCAGAGCCGTATCACCGACCATCGCATCAACCTCACGATGCACGACATCTCGCGCGTGATGGACGGCGATCTCGGCAAGCTGATCGAGGCGCTCAAGCTCGCCGACACGGAGGAGAAGCTCTCCGGCGAGTCGTCCCCCGCCTGACGTGTCCGGGAGGGGAAGGATTGCCGCCGGAGCGGAGGCGACCGTCGCGGAGGTGTGGGGCGAGGTGGCGTCGCGTCTGCGCCCGCTGCTGGGAGACGCCGCCGAGGGCGAGGCCCGCGACCTGATCGCCGCTGTGATGGAGCAGCCACGTTTCTGGCCATCCCTGGCGGGGGGAGTGGCACTGAACGCGGACGTGGTGGCCCGCATCGCCGGCGGGGCCGAGCGGCGCGCGCGAGGGGCGCCGTTTTCCTACGCGGTGCGCTCTGCCGCCTTTCGCCACCTCACGCTCGGTGTCGACGAGCGGGTGCTGATCCCGAGGCCCGAGACCGAGTACCTCATCGACCTGATCCTGGCCACACCCCAAGGGCGGCGTGGGGGGATGGCGGTCGACGTCGGAACAGGGTCGGGCGCGATTGCGCTGGCCTTGGCCAGCGAGGGGGCGTTCGCCCGAGTCATCGCCACCGACATCTCCGGCGATGCGCTCGCGGTCGCGAAGGAGAACGCCGAGCGACTACGGCCGGCGCTGCGTGCGGCGGTCGAGTTCCTCGCCGGCGACGCGCTCGCCCCACTCGGCGGGCTCACCGATACGGTGGACGTGCTCGTTTCGAATCCTCCCTATATTGCGTTCGCCGAGGCGTTGGAGCTGCCTCCCTCCGTGCGCGATTGGGAACCACCGCAGGCGCTGGTGTGCCCGGACGACGGGCTCGCCGTGACTCGCGCGGTGGTCGCGGGGGGCGGGGAGCTACTGCGCGCGGGGGGGCTGCTGGCCTTCGAGACCGATTCGCGGCGTGCGGGTCGCGTCGCGGAGCTCGTCGGCGCCGACGGGGCGTACGAGGATGTGCGGGTGATGCACGACCTGACGGGGCGAGAGCGCTTTGTACTCGCGACGCGTCGGGCGCGCGCGTGACGCACGGCTGTCGCGCACGCGAGCGCCGGATGATCGACACGATGATCGACCGGGTGACGTTGGACCTGCTGTATGCCGCTCGACGCTGCGGCTCCTGTGGCACTGAAGCGTTCCGTCCGACCGGACGGCCATCGACGGCGCCCCCTTCACGGTGCGCGCCGGCATCGCGCCACGCCAAACGGACCTGAACATGATTGACCAAAAGGCGAAAGAGCTCGGCCGATTGATCGGACAGAGCGACGAGTACAAGGCACTGAAGCGCTCCAACGACGGTCTCGGCGCCGACAAGGACTCGGTGACGATGCTGCGCCGCATGGAAGAGCTGCGCACCAATGCCCAGCGCATGATCGAGGCGGGGGAGGAGCCGACGGCCGAGATGGAGCGCGAGATGGACGAACTGCTGGGGCGCGTGCAGGTCAACGCCTCGTACCAGCAGGCGGTCGTGGCGCAGGAGAACTTCGACAAGCTGATGATGCAGGTGAACAACTGGATTGCCGAGGGGATCAAGAGCGGCGCCGCGTCGCCCATCATCACGCTCAGCTGATCGTGTCACGCGGCGCGCTGGTGGTGCTGGAGGGGGCTGAGGGGGTCGGCAAGACGACGCAGCTTCGCCGGCTCGCCGCGCGCTTGCAGCTGTCGGGAGTCGGGCACTGCACGGTGCGCGAGCCTGGCGGGACGCCGGTGGGGGACGAGATTCGTCGCGTCCTGCTCGACCCGGGCATGCACATCGTGCCGCGCGCAGAGGCGCTCCTGTTCATGGCCTCTCGCGCGCAGCTCGTCGACCAGGTGGTGCAGCCGGCCATCGCCCGGGGGGAGGTCGTGCTGCTCGACCGCTTCTTCCTGTCGACCTACGCCTACCAGATCGCCGGCCGTGGCCTCGAGGCCGCCGGCGTCAGCGCGGCCAACGCCTTCGCCACCGGGACGCTCGTCCCCGACCTCACGATCCTCCTCGACCTCCCGGACGGCGAGGGGTTCACGCGCATCTCCGTGCGCGGGGCGCACGACCGCATCGAGCGGTCGGGCGACGACTTCCATGCGCGGGTGGCGCGCGCCTTCCGTGAGTTTGCAGGCGACGAGTGGCAAGGGCGACACCCGGAGTGCGGTCCAATCGTACGGATCGATGCCCAGGGCTCGGAGGACGAGGTGAGTGAGCGCATCTGGCAGGCGCTCGCCACGCGTTTGCCTGAAACGTTTCGGGGCGCTCACGGGTCTCATCACTAACTCATGTCGATGCGCTCGCGCCTGTTCGTCGTGATGGCCGTGTTGGGGAGCTCCCTGCTGTTTGGCGGGTGGCTCCTTCGCCGCGGCCTGAGCAGCTCGACGAGCGGCCCTGTGGATGGGGAGCGCCTCTTCGACCAGGTCGTGACGCACGTGCGCCGCTACTACGTCGACTCGGTCTCCACCCCCGACCTCTTCGACAAGGCGCTGACCGGGATGATGGAGGAGCTGGGAGATCCCCACTCGCTCTACCTCAAGCCAGATCGCCTCAAGCGGCTCAACGAGGTGACGACCGGGAACTACACCGGGCTTGGCGTACAGGTCGACATTCGCGACAACTGGCCGACCGTGCTCGCCCCGCTCCCTGGCGGGCCGGCTGAGCGCGCCGGGCTGCAGAGTGGCGACCGCATCGTCGAGCTGTCGGGGAAGTCGACCCGCGGACTCACCATCGACGAGATTCGCGGTGTCCTCCGTGGCCCCGTCGGGTCGTCGCTCGAGATCGTGATTGAGCGCGCCGGGGCGCCGTCGCCCATCCCCGTGCGTCTCACCCGCGGCGAGATCCATCGTCGTGCGGTCCGGCGCAGCGCGCTGTTGGCCGACGGGGTCGGCTACATCGACGTGAAGGTCTTTTCGGATTCGACCCAGCTCGAGGTATCGCGAGCGATCGACTCGCTGAGTCAGGCCGGGATGACCTCGCTCATCCTGGACCTGCGCGGCAACCTGGGGGGGCTCCTTTCGCAGGGGGTCGGCGTCGCCGACCTCTTCCTCGACAAGGGAATGCAGATCGTGCGCATCAAGGGGCGCATCCCCGAGGCCAACGCCACCTTCTCGGACGAGACGCCGCAGCGCTGGCCGAAGCTCCCGCTGGTGGTGTTGGTCGACGATGGCAGCGCGAGTGCTTCGGAGATCGTGGCGGGCGCGCTGCAGGACCACGATCGCGCCGCGCTCGTCGGGCGCACGACGTTCGGGAAGGGGAGCGCGCAGTCGCTCTACCCGACGACCTCCGGTGGGGCGCTCAAGCTCACCACGGCGCGGTGGTTCACCCCGTCGGGGCGTTCGATCGACCGGCGCTCGCGCGAGGAGGCGGAGCCGGCCAGCGACGAGGACCGGCCGCGCTTCAAGACCGACGCCGGGCGCACGATCCTCGGCGGCGGCGGGATCACCCCGGACGTCGCGGCGGGCGACACCGCACAGTCGCCCGAGGAGCTGGCGCTGGCCGGCGCGTTAGGCAAGCGCGTCCCCGAGTTCCGCGATGCGCTCACCGCGCACGCGCTGCGCGTCAAGTCGTCCGCCCCTCCCGCCTCTCCCGACTTCGTCGTGACGCCGGCCATGCGCGACGGGCTCTGGCAGGAGATGCAGGGGCGAGGCTTCGACTTCGACCGGGCGATCTACGATGCGGCGGCGCCGATCGTCGTGCACCTCATCGCCCGCGAGGTGGCGCGCTATGTGTTCGGAGCGGCGGGTGAGGCGCGGCGCTCCATCGCCGACGACGAGGTGATCCAGGCCGCCGAGCGGTTGATCGCGGGTGCGAAATCGCAGGACGATGTGATCGCGCGCGCTGCCACAGCCAAGCCCAAAGACTGACGGCTTCGGCGACCACGCAGGGAGGCGCGCGGCCCGACCCCCGACGCGTCGGCTACTGGATGTCGGACTGGTTCACCACGCGCACACCACGCGGCGTCTTGAAGCGGAACGCCTGCTCGCCAATGGCGGCGTTCGCCGTGAAGGCGGTGATCCTCACGAGCCGCACGATCCCGCTCAGTTCCTCGGCTTCGAACTGGCGCAGCGTCCCGTCGACGGTGTCGATCCAGACCTTGGCTCGCGTGAAGTTCCCCTCCTTGCCCTTGGGGACGAGGGTGACGGCGCGCGCGGCCCGGCCGCCGATCGTCGCGGCCCCGGCATCGCTCACGGTGTAGCGGGTGCGCGGGTTGCTGAAGAAGGCGCCGATGAGGTCCATCGACCCCTCCACGTCGGAGGTGAGCGGGGCCCGAATCACCTGCCCGGGGGTCGAACTGGGGAGGTAGACCCAGACGAACTTCCCGTCGGAGATGATCATGTCCCCCTTGGGATCATCGAACCGAAAGGCGAAGCGGTCGGGACGCGCCTGCTCGAACGCCCCACGCGACTGCAGCTTGGAGCCGGTGAGCGGATTGGTCACCACCTGCTCGAACGTCGCGCGGGCGGTGCGGACCTTCGCGTACGCCTCCACCGCGCGGTCGATCGCCGCCGCCGCGGGATCCTGCGCCGAGAGCTGAGCCGTCGCGGCGAACTGGCTCGCCAGCAGCAGGGCCGCCAGCGCTGCCACGACGGCGCGTCTGGAAGTCGTTGGGATCATGGGTCGCCTGAAAGAGACGGGGCGGGGCACGACGCCCCGCCCACCTGCAACATGGTACCGGGGCGCCCCTCGCTACGTTCCCGGCGGCGGGGAGATCTCCCGGCCAATCGCCTGCGCGATGAGGCGGACCTCCTCCATCAGGCGAGCGAACTGTTCCGGATAGAGGCTCTGCGCACCATCGGACTTGGCGCGCTCCGGGTTGGGGTGCATCTCGACCAGGATCCCGTCGGCGCCGGCCGCGACGGCGGCGCGCGTCATCGGGATGACCTTGTCGCGCAGCCCGGTGCCATGGCTCGGATCGGCGATGATCGGCAGGTGCGACATCTTCTGCACGATCGGGATCGCGTTGAGGTCGAACATGTTGCGCGCCGCGGTGTCGAACGACCGGAGCCCGCGCTCGCAGAGGATCACCTGCGTGTTCCCCTCGGCCAGGATGTACTCGGCACTGAGGAGCAGGTCGGTGATGGTCGCCGCCATTCCGCGCTTGAGCAGGACCGGCTTGCCGATGCGCCCCGCCGCCTTGAGCAGCGAGTAGTTCTGCATGTTGCGCGCGCCGATCTGGATGCAGTCGGCGTACTCGGCGACCAGTTCGGCCCCGGCCTCGTCCATCGCCTCGGTGACGACGGGGAGCCCCGTCTCGGCGCGGGCGAGGGCGAGGAGTTCGAGTCCTCGCTTGCCGAGTCCCTGGAACGAGTACGGCGAGGAGCGCGGCTTGAAGGCGCCCCCGCGAAGGGCCGTGCCGCCAGCTGCACGCACGGCGCGCGCGGCGCTGAGGATCTGCTCCTCCGACTCCACGGAGCACGGGCCGGCGATGATCACGATCGCGTTGCCACCGAAGGCGACGCCTGGGGCGATGTGGACGATCGTGTTCTCGGGGCGCCACTCGCGAGAGACCTGCTTGTACGGGCGGCTGACGTGGATGACCTGCGCCACGCCGGCGAGGCCGACGACGTTCGTATCGTCGACGCGACCGTCGTTGCCGACGACACCGATGGCGGTGCGCTGCTCACCGGGCATCGGGACGGCGGAGTATCCCATCTCGGCGATCACGCGGCAGACGGCGTCGATATCCGCCGGCGTCGCGGTGGTATGCATGACAACGAGCATTACATCTCCTGGAGGTCGAGCACCCACCCGTCGTAGGCGCGAATGACGCGCCCGTCGAACCCTTCGGCCACCTGGCCGTCGATGTCGACTGCCTCCACGGGAGGATAGAAGTGCGTGAGGGCGAGGAGTCGTGGGCTGGCCCTCCCCGCGATCTGGCCGCATTGACGCGGGGTCAGGTGCGATGGGATGGCCAGCGCGTCGGGGAGAGAGCACTCGAGGACGAGCGCGTCGCACTGCGACGCCCAATCGGCGAACGCCGGATCGAACCCGGTGTCGCCCGAGATGACCACCCGCCGCCCCTGCGCCGAGACGGAATATGCCACACTCTCGGCCGTGTGCGGTACCTTGGCGGCCTCGATTTCCCCGTGCGCTGACAAGGCGAGACGCCCCCCGGGCTCCACCTCGCGAATCACGATCGGGAGGGCGTCCCGGAGCCCCGCGCCAAAGGCCAGCGCCAGCCGATCGAGCAGCGCCGCGGTGCCGACGGGGCCAATGATCTCGATGGGCGCCTGACGCGGCGGCAGCATCCCGTAGCGCCACGCGTACAGCAGGTTGGCGACGTCGTTGGTGTGGTCGGCGTGAAAGTGCGTGAGGGCGAGGTGGGTGATGGTTGCCCAGTCGATCCCGAGTTGCGCCATGCGGTACACGGCGCCGCTCCCGCAGTCCACGAGGAGGCGGACGTCGCCGGACTCCACCAGCGTCGCCGATTGCACGCGCGCGGGGCTGGGAGCGGCGGTTCCGGTGCCCACCGTGCAGAGGCGCATGGGCGGTGCTACAAGACGGGAAGACGGGAAGACGAGAAGACGGGAAGACGAGAAGACGAGAAGACGGGTGAGCCCCGGACGCGCTTGGCGCGCCCGGGGCTCGAGTCCACCGACTTCGTTCGACGGCCCGGAAACACGTTAGGCGGGGGCCGTGGCGACTTCGCCCTCACGGGCCTCGCCGTCGCCGGCGGAGGTCGAGGCGGCCTCCTCGGCCGTCCCGTCGTCGACGATGTTGCCGCGCATGCGCACGCTCACCAACGACGAGACGCCAGGCTCCTGCATCGTCACGCCGTACACTGCGTCGGCCGCCTCGGTCGTGGTGCGCGGGTTGTGGGTGATGACGATGAACTGCGTCTTCCCCTTGAACTGGTTCAGCATCCGCACGTAGCGCCCGATGTTGGCATCGTCGAGCGGGGCGTCCACTTCGTCCAGGAGGCAGAAGGGGGACGGCTTCGTGAGGAAGATGCCGAAGAGCAGCGACAGCGCGACCAGCGCGCGCTCGCCGCTCGACAGCAGGTGGATGCGCTGCGTGCGCTTGCCGCGCGGACTCGCATGCACCTCGATGTCGCAATCCAGCGGCAGCTCCGGGTTCTCCAGGCGCAGGTCGCACTCCCCGCCGCCGAACAGCGTCATGAAGATCTGGCGGAAGTTCTCGCGCACCTGCGTGAAGGTCGCCAGGAAGAGTTCGCGCGCCGTCGTGTCGATCTCGCGAATGGCCAGCTGCAACTTGTTCTTCGCCTCGGAGAGGTCGTTGCGCTGCGTGGTGAGGAAGTCGAGGCGCTTCACCTCCTCCTCGTGCTCCTCCACCGCCAGCGGGTTGACCGGGCCGAGCTTTTCCAGCTCACTGCGCAGCTGCTCGGCTTCGGCGCGCAGGAGCTCGTCCTCCACGTCGACGGCCTCGAAGCTCGTCATCAGGTCCTCGAGCGGTCGACGCCACTCGGTCTCCAGGCGCTCGCGGATCGCCGTGCGGCGGCCGGAGAGTTCGGTGAAGCGCAGCTCGGCGTGGTGCAGCGCCGACTCGTGGTCGTGCGCCTCGCGGCGCGCGGCATCGAGCGCATGATCCGCCGCCTGCAACGCGGTGTCGGCGTCGCGCACCTGCTGCTCGGCGTCCGCCAGTCGCGCCTCGGCGTCGGTGAGCGTGGCGACGCGCGCGTCGAGGTCCATCTGCCAGACCGCCATCTGCTCGGCGAGCGAACGATCCGAGTCGGCGAGCGTCGACAGTTCGCTGTGCAGCGACTGCAGGCGCTGGGCGGCGTTCTCGTGCTCCTGGTCGAGGCGGTGGAGGCGATCGGTCGCCACCTGCAACCGTGCCTGCGACTGTGCCAGGGCGACCTGTCCGTTGGCGCGCTGCTCGCGCGCCGCTTCGAGCGAACGCTCCGCCTCCGCCGCCTGGGCGCGCAGCGCCTCGGCGTCGGTGCCGTGCGTCCCCAACGATTCGTGCAGCTCGGCTGCGCGCACCTCGAGCGAGGACAGGCGCGTCCCCAGCTCCTCCTGGCGTTCCGCGAGCCGGCGCGCGAGCCCTTCGGCATTCTCCATCTCGCGCACGCCACGCAGGCGCCGGCGCTCGAGCTCCGCGCGCAGGTCGTTGGCGCGGCGATCCTCGGCGTTGGCGAGGTTGGCTGCCTCGGTGGCCATCGCCACTGCGGCATCCGCCTCGGCCAGCGCACGGCGCGCTTCCTCGGCGGCCGCTGCGGCGAGTTTGCGTCCCTCGGCCGCCGCCTGCAACTCGGAGCGCAGCCCCGACAGCTCGGCGCGACGACGCAGTGGGCCGGGGCCCGCCGTCGTCCCCGGGAGCCACACGGCCCCGCGCGCATCGACGAAGCCGCTCCCTTCGTCGAGCGCGTGCACGCGCTCGAGCAGGCTGCGGACCCAGCCGGCCGCCGGCTCGGCGACTTCGACCTGCGGGAGAAGGTCGCCCGCGTCGGACGCCGCCGCAGCGGGCATCGCATCGAGCGGGAGGAGCAGGAGCGGGCCGGGGTTGGCACCGGCGTGCCACGTACGCACCGCGGCGGCCGCTGCCTGGTCACGCACGACGATCGCGTGGACCGTCATCCCGAGGAAACGTTCGACCAACAGCGCCGATGCCGACGACGTCGTGAGGAAGTCGGAGATGGGGCCAAGCACCGCACCCTCGCCGAACCGCTCCTTCTCGCGCAGCAGGCGTGCCGCGGCGGGGGCGAGCCCCACGCGCTCTCGCTCCAGCCCTTCGAGTGCGTTGACCTTTCCTTCGAGCGCGGTGTTGGCGTCTTCCGCGCGCCCCAGTTCGGCCCGGGCGGCGGCATCGCGCTCACGCGCGGCCCGCGCGGTCGCACGCGCTTCCTCCAGCGCCGTCACGGCGCCGGCAACGCTCACGCGCGCCAACTCGATCGCCTCTTCGGCCCCTTCGATCTCGCGGGCGAGCACGGCGGCGGCGTCGGCGAGCTGTTGACGCTCGAGTTCGAGCGCACTGGTCCGCTGCTCGAGTTCCGCGGTCTCGCGCTGGGCGCTCTCGCGATCGAGGTCGATGCGGCGCTGCTGCTCGCGCAGTTCACGCGCAATGCGCTCGGCGGCATCGACCGCCGCACGAGCGGCCGTGACCGCCTGACGAGCGGCGTCCTCTTCCCGCGCGTGAATCGACAGCTCTTCCTGCGCGGTTGCGAGTTCGCCTTCGAGCGTCGCCCGATCCTCGCTGGCGCGCACACGATCGGCGTTGAGGCGCTCGCCAAAGGCTTCGCCCTCACGGCGCTCCTCTTCGGCGCGCTGACGCCGCTCCAGCGCGTTGCGCTGTCGCTCCTCGGCGACCGCGATCTCCGACCGCAACGATTGCACGCTCTGTTGCTGCACCAGCGCCAGGCGCGCCAGTTCACCGCGGCTGGCTTCGGCCGAGGCGCGCCCTTCGTGCGCGGCGTTGCGCCCCAGTTCTGCCTCGCGCACGCGCGTGAGGTCGCCCGGTCCCTGCTCGCGCAGCGTGACCAGCTTCTGCTCCAGCTCCTGGAGTTCGATGTGCCAGGCCGCCATCTCGCGCGATGCGAGCGTCAGCTCCACCGAGAATCGACGCGCCGTGAGTTCGACGTTCCGCTCAGCGCGCTTGCGCTGGCGGGCGAGTGAGCGCACCTGGCTCTGGACCTCGCCGATGAGGTCATCGAGGCGCGACAGGTCGACCGTCGTCTCCTCGAGCCGGCGTTCGGTGCTGCGCCGCCGGTCGCGATAGAGCCCGACCCCCGCCGCTTCCTCGAACAGCTCGCGACGGTCGTCGGGGCGATCGGAGAGCAGGGCATCGATCATCTTCGACTCGATGACGATCCCCGAGTCGGCGCCGAGCCCCGTGCCCCGCAGCAGGTCATGAATGTCGCGCAGGCGGCACGGTGCCCCGTTGAGCAGGTAATCACTCTCCCCGGAACGCGACAGGCGCCGGGTGATGACCACCTCCTTGAAGGCGATCGGCAGCCCCCCGTCCTCGTTCTCGAAGACCAGGGACACCTCGGCCAGGTTCACGGCGCGGCGCGCCGACGAGCCCTGGAAGATGACCTCTTCCATCTTCGAACCGCGCAGGATGCGCGCGCGCTGTTCGCCGAGCACCCATCGCACGGCGTCGGAGACGTTCGACTTGCCGCAGCCGTTGGGGCCGACGATCGCCGTGACGCCCGAATCGAACGTCATCGTCGTCGAATCGGCGAACGACTTGAAGCCCTGCATCTGGAGCTTGGAGAGACGCACCTACGGAGTACTCCCGGCCCGCATAACGAGGGCCGACTGAATGTTCAGGCTGTCGAGTTGCTGCTTGAGCAACCGCGCATCCCCCTCGGTCGAGAAGGCACCGGCATACACACGCCAGACCAGGGAGGAGTCGCGCAGCAGATAGGCGGGAATGCCTCGTCCGCGGTAGGCCGCGACGCGCACCTGCGCGATCGCGTCCGACGAGGCCGAGTCCAACAGGAGGGCGAACGGTGTGCGCGCCACGGCGCCAGCGCCAGTGGTCAGGCGACCGTCGCCGCGCAGCGCGGCGAGATACTCCTCGGCACTGGCGCTATCGGGAAAGGCCCCCGACACCAGGCGATACGCCGGGACTGTATCCGCCCCGACCAGAACGGTCGAGAAGGTCATCGCCGGGAGCGAGTCCCCGCGGCGTGCCACGTAGTCGACCGCTTCCGTTCCGGATGCGGTGAGCAGGAGCTCGACGCTGAAGCTCGCCTCGTTGGCGACCGGCGCCGCGACGACGGGGGGCGGAAGGGTGACGGCCGAGTCGAGCGGCGGTGCGGGCTCACGCGTGGACCGTGCATCGATGAACCCCGCGAGCAGCGGTCGCCACTTGGGGGCGGTAAAGACCGCTCCCGCTCCCAGTGCCAGTACCGCAACCGTCAGGATGGCCAAGCGTGCCCGGCTCGGGGCGGCACCCCGGGGGGCGAACGGTGAGATGGCCGCACCGCCGGTGGGGGTGTGCAGCGCCGAGTCGGAGCGCACCTCGGCCAGGAGCGCAGCGGCCGGGTTGGGCGAGACCGCCTCGCCCACCAGGACGATGCCGTCGAGGTGCATCACCATCTGCCCCATGGCCGGCACTCGCGCCGGCGCAGCGACCAGGAGGAGCCCCTGCGCCCGCCGCACCTGCTCGGCGATCACTTCCCACCAGCGACTGGTCAGGATCTCCACTGTCAGCGGCGACTCGGCGCCGCCACCGACCACGTAGACGTTGGCCCGCTCGCTGTGCGGGTGGGCCGCGCGGTCGAGCGAGACGCCATAGTGCACCATGTCGCTCACACCGGGATGCAGCTCCGCGTCCTCGCGCGAGACAATCCCCTGGCCGTCGCCCAGCAGGTCGAGGAGGTACACGCGACGCGTGCGCGCGTGCAAGCGCGCCAGCCCCAGCGCCACGGCGCCGGTGGCCGCCGGGTCATCGCCCAGCACCGCCACGGCGCTGTGTGGGGCCAGCGCGGCGCTCACGCGCGTGCCGGCGACCTCCCACATCGCCTCGTAGTCCCGCACGTCGAGCCCGGTCAGGGGACCCCCTCGTAGACCCAGTAGTTGTGCTTCGACGCCCGGCCCATGCGCTCGGCGTCCGCTTTCGAGTTGTAGGGGCCGAAGATCACGCGAAAGACCGTGGTCCCGGCGGTTTCTCCCTTCACCACACGCGGGCGCTGCCCGTCGACCGTGATCCCGTCGGCGATCTCGCGGGCGCGCTCCTCGGACAGGACGGCGGCAAAGGACACCGTCCACGAGTCGCGCGCCGCGGGCGCCGGCGGTGCTTCTTCGCGCGCGGGTTGCTCGGCCGTCGAATCGCGCGGCGGCGTCGCGGCGGCCGCGGTGGCCGCGCCGATGCGACGCACCGAGTCGGCCGAGGAGTCGCCGGCCACCCCCTCACCTAACGAGAACGAGACCGGGACGTCGACGCCGCGCGCCCTGGGGCGCAGCCCGTTCCACAAGGCGAAGAACCAGACGTCGTTCGCGCCATCGGCCACCGACTGCTTCACCGTCCCCTTGGCCGCGTCCACGAAGGCGACGTCGGCGCCGCGCACGGTGGCGATCAATCCGTCGACCGTCACCGCAGGGAGGTCGGGGCGCCACGCGGTGCGTACGGTCCCCACCAGTTCGTCCGAGGCGATGGCCACCACCCACGCCGAATCGCCGTTGACCGGGCGCGCGAGGAGATAGCGCCCCATGGGGTCCATGCGCAGTTCGGTCACCAGCCCGGGGAGCTTGACCGACCCGCCGATCTCCTCGGAGTAGCGATCCATCACTTCGAGGCGCGGTCCCCCCTTGTTGGCCACGAAGATGCGGTCACCGCTCGGCGTGGGGGCGATGGCGAGGATCTCGTCATCCGCCGTCACCTTGTCGATCCCGTCGAACTCCCGCGGCTGCACGCTCAGCAGCTCGCGCTTGACGCCGAGGTAGAGCCGGTCGCCCATCGGCGTCACCACCGCGCGATCGGGGCGCGGGACCTCGAGCGAATCACCCACCGTCTCGTCGGGCGGGCGCACGCGCAGCAGGAACGACCGCGTCCCGCGATCGAGCAGGACGACCAGCGATCCGTCGGCCAGCGGGAAGATGCGCCGCACCTTGCCATTGGTCGGCAGCTGCCAGTCGCCGCTTGGCGTTAGGCGCACGACGGCATTCTGCTCGTCGACCCCGAAGATCGACCAGCCGTCGCCAGAGGCAATCGAGGCGAGCTTCGCCGACGTGGCCACCCGCGCGGTGCCGAGCCGCAGGTCGAGCCACCCGGGCGAGCCGTCAGCGGCAAGGTAGGCCAGGATCCCGTTCTCGGCGTCGAACGCCATCACGCGATCGAGCGCCGGTGCCGGCTGCTGCGAACGCCAGATCAGCGAATCGAGCCGGGGATACCGGAATGCGCGCACCACGCCGCCGTCGCGCGGAAAGCGCACGACGATCGGGTCAGGGCCAGACGAGGGAAGGGCACCGGCAGCTCCGGGCGCAGCGTCGCGATCAGCACGACCGCATGCGCACACGATGAGGGCCAGCGCCGCGAAAGCGCGCACTCGCACGCGCGTAAACTACCGGGGGGAGACGGGGGGCGGGAGACGGGAGTGCGCGAGGCGTCGGCATCGTGCAGGGCTTGACATCGCGCCGCCGACCTGCCTCGGTGGCCGGATCGGAGCGGCCCCGATTCGTGATGTGTCGCACGCCGCACCAAAACGGCAAACGGCGCCATCAGGCGCCGTTTGCACTCTCCTTTCCCGTCGGCTCCTAGAACGACTGCCCCAGCGTCCACATCCAGTACCCCTTCTTGTTCGGCCGGTCGAGCGGAATGGCGTAGTCCCACCGCACCAGGGCGAAGCCGAAGAGGTTGAGGCGGATCCCGGCGCCGTACGAGCGCAGCACGAAGCGCTGCGTGTTCTCGTCGTAGCCGTCGGGCTTCCTGAACGACACCGACTGCCCCTTGGACCAGGCGGCGCCGGCGTCATAGAACACCAGCCCGTCCACCGGCGGAAGCGAGATCGGAAGGAGCCCGAGGTCGAAGCGCCGGATGAGCGGGAACCGCATCTCGATGTTGGCGAAGGCCACCCGCGTGCCGAGCAGTTCGGTCGCCGAGCACCCCGACTGGTCGTTCACCACGCCGCCGCAGAACTGCGAAGCGAATTGTTCGCGATCGTAGCCGCGCACGAAGTCGGGGCGACCGATGTACTTGCGCGAGACGACCGCTTCGTCCTTCCCGATCGCGATCGACGACTGCCCGCGGAAGGCGAAGGTGAGGAAGTTGAAGAGGATCGGGACATAGCGCCGATAGTCGGCCGTGTACTCGGTCCACTGCAAACCGCCCACCGACGGCTCGACCTGGAAGCGATAGCGCCGCCCCGAGATCGCCCCGGTGTAGCCGAACAACGTGTTGTCCGAGACGTAGGCCGCGTAGGGCGCCACATAGCTCAGGCTGCCGAGGTTCTTGACCGAGTCGGTGATGAAATCGGTGGCGAAGCCCTGCGTGTAGTCGACGCCGCGCCGCACGTAGGCGATCGAGCGCGAGACGTTGTTGGCGTTGAGCCCGTACTCCCAGCGCGTGAAGCGATTGCTGGGGCGCAGCGCGATCGCGAAGCCCTGACGGAACATGAAGCGGGCGATCTCCAGCGACTGGATCGTACGCGCCGATCCATCGCCCAGCGGCAGCTCGTTGTAGCCGTTGAGGAAGAAGTACGGCGTCTGCGACGCGCCGGTCATGTACTGCAGCCGGCTCCCCATGTTCATGTAGGCGCCGTAGAAGTACGCCTCGCTCAGGCGCCCGTTCACCTGCCCCGCGAGAGTGAGGCGGTTGTTGCCCAGCATGTCACCGAGCACGATCGCCGTCCCGCCGAAGATCCCGCGTCCGAAGTTGTCCTGCGCGTACCCGATGCTCGGGCGCGAGATGTACTCGGGCTGCAGCCCGGGTCGATACTCGTACGTCTTGAAGCGCGTCGTGTCGGGGAGGGCGAGGCTCGCGCTATCGAGGATCTGCGCGACCGAGATCGGCGCATTCCCGGAGCGCTCGCTGGCGCCGGGCGTCTCGGCCGAGCTGCGAAGCCCGGTGGCCGAGCGATAGATCGAGAGCTGCCGATCGTTGGCGCGCGCCGAATCGGCGGCACGCGTGGCCGTCTCGATCGCCTTGAGCATGTCGGCGGCGTTGGCGGCCGGTGCGGCGCGCGACGGGTCGACCGCCGGGGCGGCGGAAGGCGTGGCCGACGCGACGACCGGCTGCGCCGGACGGTACGGCTTCCCCTTGAGGCGGCGCGGGTTGGCCACCGACCAGATGGTGTAGTCGCCCTTCTCGTAGTACGTGAAGGCCAGGCGATCGGCCTGCCGCGCCCACGTGATCGCCGGCGACACCTCGGTGATCGCGCTGATCGCGCCGATCACGTTCGTGAGCTGGAAGTGCTCCTTGGCTTCGAAGTCGTACAGGAAGACGTTCTGGATCCCCGTGCGGTCGCTGACGAAGGCCAGCGACTTGCCGTCCGGCGACCACATCGGGTTCAGGTTGAGCCCGTCCTGGTTGGGGAGGATCTCGATCTTCGACGTCGCGAGGTCGAACGTCCCGATCTGCCATGCCTCGAACTTGAGCACTTCCAGTTCGGACTTGGGCGTGCGATCGGTGGTGAAGGCGATCGTCTTTCCGTCCGGCGACCACTGCGGCATCATTTCGGCGAACTTGTCGTTCGTCAGCTGCCGCAGCTTCCCCGTCGTCACGTCGACGATCCAAAGGTCGTTGATCCCGTCGTTGTATCCCTGGAAGACGATCTGCTTGCCGTCCGGGCTCCACGCCGGCGACATCACGACGTCGAGCGGGAACTTGTCGAAGACCCGCGCGATGCGGCGTCGCTTCACGTCCATGAGATACAGGACGTCCTTCCCATCCTTCTGTGCCGTGAAGGCGAGTTCGCGCCCGTCCGGCGAGAAGGCGCTCTGCGAGTACAGCAGCCGCAACTCCTCGAAGTCCGGGTTGAGGTTCGACTTCACGAGGCGCTTGATGCGCTTGCCGGTCTCTCCGTCGCCGAGCCAGAGGTCGGGGAAGACTTCGCCGCGCAGGAAGGAGCCCTGCGCGATGAACGCGATGTACTTCCCGTCGCTGGAGAACGACGGGGCGATGAAGAGCTGCGAGAAGCCCCCCGTCTTGCGCGCGTTGAGCAGCGGCTCGGCGAACTTGCGGGCGCGGTCGAGGGTGGCCACCTGCGGGAGGTGCTTCACCTGCATCGCCTCGCGCCACTCGTCGCTCAGCTCCTCGAGCGACAGGCCGAGCTCACGCTTGAACGAGCGGTCGATCCCGACGTTGGGGACCGAGTTCATGATCTCGCCGATCACGTCGTCGCCCCAGCGCCCCCCCACGTACTCCCACAGCGCCTCGCCGTAGCGGTACGGGAAGAAGAGGTCGGGGCGGAAGGTCATCTGCTCGATCGTCGGGAGCGTCCCGTTGAGCGAGGCGTCGCGCACCCACGACTGCGTGAGGATGTGGTTGGGGCCTAACGACAGGTACTCCGCCATCCCTTCCATGAACCAGAGCGGCGGTTGCACCTGCTGCAGCGTCTGCAGCCCGCCGCCGGCGCGGCCGCGGGCGAAGATGTCGTACTGGAACGCATGCACCAGCTCGTGCGCGAGCACGTGCTCGAACGTCTTGAAGTCACCGGTGAACGGGAGGAGGATGCGGTGGCGCAGCGCCTCGGTGACGCCCCCCGTCCCTTCGCCCAGGTCGCCCGTGACATTGTTCTGCCCGAAGTCGGTGCGCGAGCGGAACAGGATCAGTGGCTTCTTTTCGCGGAACTGGTGGTTGAGCATGCGCGACAGGCGCCCGTACGAGCGCTCCGCCATGCGGGCGGCGTCGGTGATGATCGCCTGCTCCTCCGGGTAGTAGTGCACCAGGAAGTGCTCGGTCTCGAGGACCTTCCACCGGAACCGGTCGAACTGCACCTGGTTCTGGCCGAAATACATCTGTGCTTCGGCCCGCTCCGCGAGGACGACGGTTGTAAGGGCGGCGCCGCTCGCGACTGCCCCGATCCACTGACGCCAGTTCATGCAGACGCTCCTTGATGCTTGAGCGGGACGACGGCGGCGTCGCCCCAGAGCCGTTCCAACTGGTAGTAGCTGCGCATGGCCGGGTGGAACACGTGCACCACCACGTCCACGTAGTCGAGAATCACCCACCGTCCCTGCTCGATCCCCTCGGTGTGGGCCGGGCGCTCCCCCTCGCGCTTCATCTCGTCTTCCACTCGCTGCGCCGTGCTGCGCACGTGCGTGTCCGAGGTCCCGCTGGCGATCACGAAGTAATCGGTCATGTCGCTCACGCCCTTGAGGGACAGGATCGTGATGTCGGTGGCCTTGAACTCCTGGCAGAGCGCAGCGATGCGCTGAGCCAGGGCGGACGTCTTGCGTGCAGCGGCGGTGTGTGACGCGCCTTTCGAAGCGGCAGAAGCAGCGGACGCCATGCGGTGGGCGAAGATGGTTCGTGTTCTAGCGACGCCGTGACGGAAAGGTTCCGACAGCGCCTCGCCCGGTGTCCCGAGCCTCCCAAAGCTTAACGCGCGCGCCACGTCTGAGCGACACGCTCCGGTCGCACGCCCCCTTACGAACCCTCTGCTTGTCTTCGCTGTTCCGGGGGCGTGATTGGGAAGACGGGAAGACGGGAAGACGGGAAGACGAGAAGACGAGAAGACGAGATACCGACCCGGTGGGCCCAGCAGTCGCCGGTGATACAAAAAGCGGATGGGGGACAGCGCCCGCTTCAGGCGCCGCCCCCCATCTCGTCTTCCCGTCTTCCCGTCTTCCCGTCTTCCCGTCCTCTACTGCTTAATGACCCACACCTTGATCTCAGGCTTCACATCGGCGTGCAGCTTGATCGGCACGCGATAGACGCCGAGCGCCTTGATCGGCTCGTTCAGGTCGATCTGGCGCTTCTCGATCTTGTAGCCCTGTGCTTCGAGCTGGTGGGCGATGTCGGCCGACGTCACCGAGCCAAAGAGCTTGCCTTCTTCGCCGACGCGGGCCGAGAAGGTCAGGGAGATCTGCTCCACCGTCGCCGCGTACTCCTCGGCCGTCTGGCGGCGGGCCGCCTCGGCCGCCTCGAGACGCGCCTTCTCCGGGCGATGCGCTTCTTGTTCCCCTCGGTCGCGGCCACGGCCACGCCGCGCGGGAGGAGGTAGTTCCGGGCAAAGCCGGCCGAGACCTTTACCAGGTCGCCGGGGTGCCCGAGGTTCTCGACTGCCTGTCGCAGGATGACTTCCATGGTCAGCTCCACTCGTTATGCGGCGGGGCGAGCACGCCCACGCCAGTCGATCCACGTATCACCCAGTCCGAGCCCCAGCGAGAAGACGCTGACAACTGGCCAGGCGAGAAAAATCGCGATGTAAAAGAGCAGCCGCACGACGCCGCGCGGCGCGAGGAACCAGTCCAGCACCCCCAGCCCCCGCAGCGCGTACAACACGCCGAAAAAGCCCGCGAGGTTGAGCCCGAGCCCCCGCGCCTCCTGTAGCGTCGGGACGACGAGCAGCGTCACCCCCAGCACGAACCCCCACACCAACTGGTCGTTGAAGCGGAACTCGCTCAACGCCTTGAGCGGGGAGCCGATGCGGGTCCGACTCGCCCGATGGTACAGCGACCACGCCAGTGCCAGCATCGCCACCGACTCCATCGCCAGCAGTGCCGCGAAGAGACGCGTGGTGAAGGGGGGGACGCTGCGCAACTGCGCCTCGCCTTGCTCCACCATCGTCGCGGCCGTCGGGTACTTCTGCACCATCTCCTTCCACTCGGGCGACGCCGTGCGCGCCGTCCATTCCGACTCGGCTGCCGCGAACCGCCGTGCCAACTCGTCGGTAACGTTTCGCGAGACCGTGGCGGGCGGAACCCGCATCGCCACGATGACCGCCAGCGCCACCGCAAAGGCCATCGCCGTTGCCGACAGCGCCCGGGTGAGGAAGGGACGCCGAGGCGCCACCGCACTCACCACCCCGAACGAGGCCGCCAGCACCGTCCCCCACCCCCGCGCCAGTGCGTCGAACGGCCCCGCACCGGGCATCGAGGTCGACAGGATCCAGAAGGCCAACCCGAGCCAGATGACGGCGAGCCAGAGTCGGCCCCCCGACATCCACCCGAGCAGGGCGCACACCGCCATGGCCGGCGCGATGAGCACCATCGTCTGCTCGATGGGGACGAGCAGACGCAGGATCGCCACGAGCGGCACCGCCAGCGCCAACAGGAGCGCGAAGATGATACGTGCCCATCCCCTCTCCCGCGGCGCTGCCACGGTCACCGGCACCGAGGCCGGCGTCGTCGGTGAAGAAGTCACCGGGGCCGCTCGCCGCGTGCGTTAGGCGCTCTGGTGCCCGCGCTGGTACGGAATCAGCGCGAGGTAACGCGCCCGCTTGATCGCGGTCGAGAGCTGACGCTGGTGACGCGCGCACACGCCGCTCAAACGGCTCGGCAGGATCTTGCCATGGTCCGTGATGAAACGGCCCAGCGTGCGATCGTCCTTGAAGTCGACGTAGTGCACGCGCCCTTCGCAGAAGGGACAGGTCTTGGTCTGGCGTCGCATGGCTTAGTCCTCGTCCTCGTCGTCTTCGTCGCGGCGGCGGGCCAGGGCGGCTTCTTCCTCGGAGATCGGCGGCGCGCCCAGCTCGTGCTCGTACAGGGTGATCAGGTAGCGGATGACGGCATCGTCGAGCTTGAGCGAGCGCTCGAACTCGGGAAGCGTCTTGGGATCGACGGTAATGCGGGCCAGCACGTAGTAGCCCGTCTCGCGACGCCCGATCTTGTAGGCGAGCTGACGACGGCCCCAATGGTCGGCCGCGATTTCCGCGGTCGCTCCGAGGAGGGCGTGGTGCTTGGCGAGTTTTTCCTGGATGACGGCATCTTCGAGCGTCGAGTCGAAGATGTACACCGCCTCGTACTTGCGAGACACGGTCGGCAATCCTCCCTTTGGTCGTGAACCGCCCCCCGTTGGTTGCCGTAAACGGGAGGAGGGGATGGGCGCCTACAAAGGGCGCCGTAGGCACCCGCAAGGGTGCCAGCGAATTGTCCGCGGAACCTAGCGGGTTTCTCCTTGAATACCAAGGGGTTACATTCGCGACATGTGCGGACGCTTCGGTCTAACCCGCCCCGAACGCCTCGATCTCGAACGCTTCGGCATTCGGGAGTTCCCGCCGCTCGTCCCCCGCTTCAACATCCCGCCGGGATCGGACATCCTGGCGGTGCGCGAGCGAGATGGGGGGCGCCGGGCCGACTTCGTGCGCTGGGGGCTCGTCCCCGCATGGGCCAAGGACCCCGACATCGGGGCGCGCATGGCCAACGCCCGCGCCGACACGGCCTTCGAGAAACCGGCCTTTCGCAGCGCCATGAAGTCGCGCCGCTGCCTCGTCCCCGCCGACGTCTTCTACGAGTGGCAGATCGTCCCCGGCCAAACCCGGAAACAACCCCACGCCATCCGCCTGTCGGGCGGGGAACCGTTCGCGATGGCGGGACTCTGGGAGTACTGGAAGGCCAAGGACGCCGAAGGGGAGGGGATGGTGACCGGCGCCCTCCTCACGACCGAGGCCAACGCGCTCATGGCGCGGATCCACGACCGCATGCCCGTCATCATCGCGCCGGAACACTACGACGCGTGGCTCGACCCGCGGACCCCCGCCCCCGCGCTCCGCGACCTCATGCAGCCCTGCCCCAGCGAGTGGCTCGAGGCGTATCCCATCTCGCTCATGGTCAACAATCCCCGGGTCGACGACGCCAGGGTGCTGGAGCCGGTCGAGCCGGCGCGCTAAGCGCCGGGTACTCCGCGACCGTCGTCGCGCGCCGCCCCCGTCAGGCGCACACCAGGAGGTCGCCCCGCACCACGCGCAGGAGGCACTGGAACTCGCTCAACGCCGCCGGCACGGGGGCATTGGAGACCCAGCTGATGGTGCGCCGCGTCCCGTTGCGCACGATCTCGATCGTCGCGCCACCGCCGTCGGGCGGAACGATGCCCGATGGGTTCGCGTAGTTCGCGTTGAGCGCGCGAAACCTCGGGCGCGTCGTGGCCGCGAAGACTTCGCGCAGGTCCTTCGGCAGTACGGTCGACTCGCGCACGAGCTGCAGGTTGGGACACGGCGTCCACGCCACGCCGCACGAGCGGATGGTGTAACGCCCGGACGCCGAGTCGATGTGCGTCTCGGTCCGGTACGGCGTTCCGCCAGCGGCTGCAGCCTCCGTCCACACCACGCGCGCCGCTTCGCCAGGGGCCGCAACCTCGGTCGAGACAGGATCTCGTGCACACCCCAGCACGGCGATCGCCAGCAATGCTGCCCTAGCTGCAGAAAACGCGAGACGTTCGAACATGTGGTCCTCCTATGGGGGCGCGTCAGGCAGGTCAATCCTACCCGCTGTGACGCACCAGCCCATGGTTTCTAGCGGAGATGCTGACGGCGCGGGACGACACGCGCTGCGCCGGTGACGGGACGTGTGCTTGGGGGCAGCGTCAACGAGAATCCGGTTCGTTGATGCTGCCCCGTGCTTTGCCCCCGTTCTTCGCTGCTAGACGTTGAAGCGGAACAACATCACGTCCCCGTCCTTCACGACGTACTCCTTTCCTTCACTCCGAACCGCCCCCTTCTCGCGCGACTCCTTCCACCCGCCCAGCCGCACGAAGTCCTCGTACGACACCGTCTCGGCACGAATGAAGCCACGTTCGAAATCGGTGTGGATGACCCCCGCCGCCTTGGGGGCCGTATCGCCCTGGTGGATCGTCCAGGCGCGCACTTCCTGCTCGCCGGCGGTGAAGTACGTCTGAAGGCCGAGCAGGTGATAGCCGGCGCGAATGAGCCGATCGAGCCCCGCCGACTCGAGACCTAACGAGGCGAGGAACTCCTTGCGCTCCTCGGGCGGCAGTTCGCCCAGCTCCGCCTCGATCTTCGCGGAGAAAGGGACCACCTCGGCCTCCTCGGCGCTGTTGGCGATCGCCGCGCGCAGCGCCGTCAGGTGCTTCCCCTCGTCGCCGTGCAACTCGTCCTCGGTCACGTTGGCGGCATACAGCACGGGCTTGGCCGTGAGCAGCGCGAGCGGCGCGAGGACCGCCTTCTGCTCCGCGGTGAGCTTCCCCTCCCACAGCGCCTTGCCCTCCTTGAGCAGGGCGTTCGCCGCCTCGAGCACCGGGAGCTCCACCTGCGCCTCCTTGTCCCCCGTGCGTGCGGCACGCTGCACCTTGTCCAGGCGCTTCTCGACCACCCCGAGATCGCTCAGGGCGAGTTCGAACTCGATGACCTCACGGTCGCGCACCGGATCGACCCCGCCCATCACATGCGTGATGTCGGCATCCTCGAAACAGCGCACCACGTGCACGATCGCGTCGGTCTCGCGGATGTTGGTGAGGAACTTGTTCCCCAACCCCTCCCCCTGCGACGCCCCCTTCACGAGTCCGGCGATGTCGACGAACTGCACGACCGCGGGGAGGGTCCGCTTGGGCTTGACCACCTCGGCGAGCGCCGGCAGTCGATCATCGGGGACTTCCACCATCCCGACGTTCGGCTCGACCGTGCAGAAGGGGTAGTTGGACGCTTGCGCCGCCGCGGAGGTGAGCGCGTTGAAGAGCGTCGATTTGCCGACGTTGGGGAGGCCTACGATACCGAGACGTAGCATGAGAAGACGAGAAGACGGGAAGACGAGAAGACGAGGATACGCGGCGGTGCGGTTGAAATGTAGTTGGTGCAGGGAATTGGTACGGGCATTCGAAGCGCGCCGGGCTAGGCTCTCGTCATGCAGATCTACAAGAAACTCACGGTATGGCAGAAGTCGCATGAGCTCACGTTGCGCGTGTATCGTGCCTCCGCCGGCTTCCATGCACATGGGCACTCCGCGCTCGCGGGACAGATGCGGCGAGCAGCTGCCTCCGTCTCGGCCAACATCGCGGAGGGAACCGGACGATCGACCAGCGCGCAGTTCGCCAACTTCCTGCAGCAAGCCCTGGGCTCGGCGCGCGAACTCGACTACCACCTGCTCCTCGCCCGCGACCTGGAGCTCCTCTCCACGACGGACCACGCGACGCTCGAAGCACGTACCGACCAGGTGACACGTATGCTGGTCGCCCTCCGCCGCACCGTACACGACCGCGCCCTCACGCATCCTCCCAGGAAAGCCCGGAAGACGGGAAAGAGCCCCGGCCCGCAGGCCTAGTCACTCGTCTTCCCGTCTTCCCGTCTTTCGTCCAGTCTTCGGCCGCCGGAGGCAACGCGGCCTTCGCATTCGCCAGGTTCATCGCCTTCGCGATCCCTTCCGACACCCAGCACTCCACGGCCGTCGCGATCTTCGGGAGTTGCGCCGTGATCACTGCCCGCTCGTCGGCCGAGAAGTGGTCGAGGACGAAGTCGGCCAGGTCGCCCGGCGGCGGTGTGCCGTCAGCGGGGGCAATGCCGATCCGCAGGCGGGCGTAGTCGCGGGTGCCTAACGTGGACTCGATGGACTTGAGCCCGTTGTGCCCGCCGGCACTCCCGGCGGCACGCAGGCGCAGCGTCCCGATGGGGATGGCCACCTCGTCGACGAGCACGAGCAGGTGGTGGAGTCCTGAGAACTCGAGGCGGCGCAGGTAGGGACGCAGGGCGACGCCGCTCAGGTTCATGTACGTCTGTGGCTTGATGAGCCGCACGCGCGCGTCGCCAATCAGGCCATCGGCGACCAGCGCGTCTCCTTCCTGGCGCCAGGGGGCGAAACGCCAAACGTCGGCGAGGTGGTCGAGTGCCCACCAGCCGACGTTGTGACGCGTGCCGTCGTACTTTCGCCCCGGATTCCCGAGGCCGACGATGATCTTCACCTACAGGGGCGTTGCGGGCCGAAGGGCTACTTCTTCGCCTCGGCCTCTTCGTCCGCCTTCGCCTTGCGAATGAGCTCCGGCTCGGCGCCAGTCGCTTCGCCCGTCGCGGCGGTGCCCTCATCGCTCGCCTTCGACGCGCTGACCGTCAGCACCGTGTCGCCGCCGCCGTTGAGCACCTCGACCCCGGCCGGGATCGTGAGGTCGCTGACGTGGACCGATCCACCGACGTTGATGTTGGTGACATCGACTTCGATGCGGCTCGGGATGTTCGCCGGGTCGACGCGGCACTCGAGCTCCTGCGTCACCTGCGTCAGGATGCCGGCGCTGAGGCGCACACCGATGGACGTTCCCGTGATCACGATCGGGATGTTGACCGTCACCAACTCGCCGGCGACCAGTTCCTGGAAGTCGACGTGGATGATGGCGCGCTTGACCGGATGGCGCTGGATGTCACGGATGAGCGTGCGCGACATGGTCCCGTCCACGGCCAGCTCGATGACCGTCGTCTCCGCGGAGACGCGATCGAGCAGGCGGCTGAGCTCGCGAGCGTCCACCGAGAGAGCCTGCGACGCGCGCGCATGGCCGTAGATGACAGCCGGGACGCGGCCGTCACGGCGCAGCGAGCGGGCGACACCCTTACCAGTGCCGGTGCGCGCGGAAGCGGAGAGAGATGCAGTTGCCATGACTCAGAGGACGAGAGGACGGGAAGACGAGAAGACGAGTTGTATCAATCAAAGAGCGAACTGACGGACTGCTCGCTGTGGGTGAAGCGGATGGCCTTGGCCAGCAGCTCCCCAACCGACAGCACCGTCAGGCGGTCAAACTTCTTGCTGGGATCGAGGGCGATCGAGTCGGTGACGACGATCTCCGCGATCGGTGCGCTCTTCAGGCGCTCCACGGCCGGGCCGGAGAGGAGCGCGTGCGTCGCGCACACGTAGATGTCCTTCGCCCCTAACGCCTTGAGGGCGCGCGCAGCCTCGGACACCGTTCCTGCCGTGTCGATCATGTCATCGGGGATGATGCAATCCTTCCCCTCGACGTCACCGACCACGTTCACTACTTCCGACACATTGGCACTCGGTCGCCGCTTGTCGATGATGGCCAAGGTGGCATTCAACCGCTTGCCGAACCCTCGCGCCATCTTCGCCGATCCCACATCCGGCGCCACGATCACCAAGTCCTTCAACTGCTTCTTCTTGAAGTGATTCACCAAAACCGGCGCTGCATACAGGTGATCGACAGGCTTGTCGAAGAACCCTTGCAGCTGGTGCTGGTGAAAATCCAACCCGAGTACCCGATCGGCCCCCGCCTTCTCGATCATGTTCGCCATCAGCTTGGCGCCGATCGCGACGCGAGGCTGGTCCTTTCGGTCCTGCCGCGAGTATCCGTAATACGGCATCACGCAGGTGATGCGCGCCGCCGACGCGCGCCGCACGGCATCCATCAGGAGCAACAGCTCGATGATGTTGTCCGCCGGTGGATTCGTCGGTTGGACGATGAAGACATCCGCACCGCGAATGTTCTCATCGATTCGCACGAAGATCTCGCCGTCCGCGAACTTCGACGTCGTGACCCGTGCGAGGTCGACCCCGAGGTTGCGCGCGATTTCTTCGGCGAGCCCCCTGTTGGCGTTTCCCGAGATCAGCTTGAAACCGCGGAGTACGCCGGGCAGATGGTCCATTGCCGTAGAGCCTTTAAGCCTAGTGGGGACTGATAGTTATGTCAACGAACGACGAACGGCACACAACGGACGGCCCCGACGCGTCGTCGCGTGTCCGCGACGCCATCGCCTCGACCGATCCGCCCGGGTGACGTCCTGATTGGCCCTGGTGGATTCGAACCACCATTCGCAGATCCAAAGTCTGCTGTCCTGCCATTGAACGAAGGGCCAGCACGCCCCAGCCAGCCCACGAAGCTAGTCGTCCACGCGCACGGGCTCAACGTGGCCCGCGGTTGACGTCTCGATCAGCTGCGCATCCTCTCCCCCGGACTCGCTCGCCTGGATCCCGATCGCCACCTCACGGCCGCCGCTGTCCGACGGGCGCTCGTCGATCGCGGGTAGCGCAAACACCGTGGCCCCTGACCCGCTCATGAGCGTGACCGGGAAGACCTCGCGAATCTCCGGATGCCGCATCCCTTCGACGACGCCCCGAATGACCGCGTGCCGCGGAAGCACGACGCGCTCGAACTCGTTGTACGCCATCAGTTCCACGTCGGCCCAGCGCGACAACTGCTCCGGCCGATAGGCGATCGCCCTCGCCGCCTCGGCCGGCTCCTCCGAGAGCCAGCGATACGCATCGGCGGTCGCGACCCCGGTCGAAAAGGCGAACAGGAGACAGGGGCGCTCGGGGAGGGGAGGGAGCGGCATGAGCCGGTCGCCACGGCCCCAGGCGAGAGCGAGCGGCGAGGACTCCTGCGTGAGGAACGGGACGTCGGCACCGAGTGCGGAGCCTAAGCGCAGGAGGTGAAACGTCGGCAGTGGCGCGGGGGCCATTGCGTTGAGCGCCCGGAGCACCGCCCCGGCGTCGGCGCTCCCTCCGCCGAGCCCCCCTCCAACCGGGATCTGCTTGTCGATCTCGATCGAGAAGCCGGTGTTCCATCCGCTGGCCTCGAGAAAGGCGAGTGCGGCGCGCCAGGCGAGGTTCTTCTCCGTGGGCCCGAGTCCGTCAGGAGGGATCGCGGGGCCGGCGCAATCGAGCGATCGGCTCCCCTCCGTGAGACGTACCCGTACCCGATCGCCGAGCGAGAGGCGGCAGAACAGCGTCTCGAGCTGATGGAAGCCGCTGGCTTCCCGGGCCAGCACCCGGAGGAAGAGGTTGACCTTGGCCTGCGCGACGACTTCGGCGCTGCGCATCAGGGGATCTCTCGATCAGGCGGGGGCGCCGGCCTTCGTCGTCCCCCCAGCGGCCTGCTGCCCCAACTCACCGAACTTCATCCCCAGTCGGGCGAAGTAGAACAGGCCGATCAGGGTGATGGGAAGGAAGGCGAGGAGGTGAAAGCCAAGGGCCCACGAGACGGCCAGGTCGCTCTTCACATTGTAGAGCGTGAGGCCGGCCAGTGCCGCCGCCTCGAAGACTCCGAAGAAGCCGGGCGACGACGGAATGGCGACCGAGATCGCAATGACCCCCATCAGGAAGAGCGCGGCCGTGTACGGCGCCTCGATCCCGACGGCGAGAAATCCGATCCAGAACGACAGCCCGTTGACGAGCCACATCACGATGGCCCACCCGAGGACCTTGGCGAAGCGAACCGGTGACCGTAGCGCGCCCAGTCCCGACATGAACGATTCGAGCAAGCGCCGGCCGCGATCGACGAAGCGAGGGGCGATTCGACCCACCACGCCATCCCAGATGCGCACCACCAGCGAGGGAAACATCGCCATCGCGACGACGCCGGCCAGGGCGCCGACGGCCAGAAGGCCGGTCCCCATTGCGACCCGATTGATTGGCTGGCCGCCGATGGTGGTCTCGGGCGGGAAGTCGGAGAAGATCATCGCCGTGACCAGCAGGATCACGACGGTGACGGCGTCGAAGATGCGATCGACCGCGAGGGAGGCGAAGGCGGCCGCGAAGTTCACGCGGGGCTCCTCGCGCGTGAGCGCGTAGGCGCGCGCCAGTTCACCGGCCCGCGCCGGGAAGACGTTGTTCACCATCATCCCGACCGCCGTGGAGCGCCAGAGCGCCCCGAATGGAATGTCGTGGGCGATGGGCTCCAGGATCACCCGCCAGCGCAGGGCGCGCAGCGGGAAGATCAGCGTGGCGACCGTGGCGGAGAGCAGGAACAGTGGGAGGCTCGACTGGCGGAGGACTCCCCAGACCTGGGCGAACGACACCTCGCGCATGGTCCACACCAGAAAAGCAGCGCTCAGCACAAAGCCGAGCGCGCCGCGCCAGCCGATTTTCATCCGTGATTACTCCGCCTGCGCGAGGTCGAGGAGATCGAAGATCTCTTGAAGGGTCGCGTCGTCGGTCGTGCCGCGCTGGCGCATGGCATCCCGCACCTCGATGGCGCGGGCGATGGCCGCCGGTCCGCGGTACAACAGCGATTCGATAGGGACGACGACTTCGTCCTCCTCCAGACGAGCGGGCTCGCTCAGCGGTTCATCATCGAGCGAGCTGAAGCCGGCGATCCCCACCTGCAACAGGTCCTGCAGCTCCCGGCCGGTCGGCGTCGGCGGAGGGCGTCGGCCGCCGATCGCACCCTGGGGACTGGGCGCCGTGGGGGGCGTCGCGCCCGCGAGAGGTGGCTGCGCCGGTCTGGCGAGCGGTGCCGCAACCGGCGCCGCCGGCGCCGCAGGAACGGGCGGGGCGACCCTCGGCGCCGGCAGCACAGGAGGGGCGAACGCGGCGGCCGGGGGAACGGCGGGGGCGCCGATAAACGGGGCGCTCGCGGCCGGCGGCACCACGGGCGACGGAACGCCCAGGGGCGCCGGTGTGGGGACCGGTCGCTCCTCGACCACGCGGTGCGGCTGGATGACCGGCGACATCACCGGCGTGTTGCGTCGCGAGCGCTCCAGCACCGCCAGCCGCCGTTCGATCTCCTCGATCGAGTCGCCAGGGGCGAGCAGCAGCAGGGCACCGGCCTCGATCGCTTCGAGCGGTGACGGGGCGAGCAGGTCGATCTCGCGCGCCGTCTCGCCGAAGAAGGCGGCCACCTGGTGCACGTCGAACGACCCGGCCACGGACTCCATGTCGAGCAGGGCGCCGCGCAGCCCACGCTCGGCGCGCTCGCGCCCGGCGAGGTCGTGCACCTGGCGGGCGTCATTGACGAGGCGCCGCAGGTGCTCCGCCCGCGAGGTCACCTCGGCGCGGAAGCGCTGCATGCGCGTGCTGGGCGGCGCCGCGGCGCGCTGGAGCACGTGCGGGCCTGCGTCGGCATAGTACAGTTCGTCGATGGCCACCACGCGCTCGCCTTCGGCGACCGGGGCCGGCACTTCGAGCGCCGTCACGGCGCGGGCGAAGCGGGCGACCATCGGTTCGTCGGGGGCGGTGTCGCCGCCGTCGCGCAGTCGTGCGGAGGTCTGGCGCAGGACGTCGGCGGCCGAGCGGAAGAGCTCGATCTCGCCCTCGGCGAGCGGCGCGTCGGGCATCAGGGCGCGCGCCGTGCGATCGATGGCGTCGGCGACGTCGGCCAAGGGGGGGAAGTCGCCGATGCCGGCGATCCCGCGCATGGTTCGGGCGCGCGTGAGCGCGTCGTCGAGGGCGCGCTTGTGTCGCGGGTTGGCGACGAAGGCGTCGAGCTCGGCGGCGATGGCCGACGATTGCAGGGCGATGAAGACCGGGGCGGTGGCGGCCGCATCCGGGGCGGCGGATCGGCGCTCTTCGTTAGGCAGGCATCGCTGGAGGTCGGCGAGGCGTGCGTCGGCGCGCGCGGCCTCGCGTTCGCCCCAGGTGCGCACGCCGCGCACGAGGAATCGCAGGTCGTCGACCGTGAGGCGCAGGACGCGATGCAGGTCGACGGTCCACCGCAGGTCGCCATCGCGCACGCCATGGGCGAGCTGTTCGATGAGGCTGGCGATCTGCTCGATGGGCGCGACCTTGGCCATCGACGACGCGCCGCGCAGGGCGCGCGCCGTCGCGATGAAGGCGTTGCCGTCGGGGGGGGCACCGGTGCCGGCGACGAGTTGATCGAGCGCGTCGAGGTACTCGGTCGCTTCGACGAGATAGAACTCCAGGAGTTCCGGCGATCCGGTCATTCGCGAGTCAGGTGGTTGGCGCGAGGGGAAGTTAGGGATGCGTCCCCGTCGCGGGCTAGGTGTGCAACGTGGCGCGCGCGCGATCCATGGCGGCGCGCATCTCGCGCACGGCGGCGGCGATGCCCACGAAGACGGCGCGACTCACGATGGTGTGCCCGATGTTGAGCTCCTCGATTTCGGGGATTGCCGCGATCGGGGTGACGTTGCGCACGGTGAGTCCGTGACCGGCGTGCACGTGCAACCCGAGCGAGTGGGCCAGCGCGGCCGCACGAGCGAGCGCCCCGAGATGTACGGGGTCGTTCGGGTGATGTGCGTAGCTCCCGGTGTGCAGCTCGATCGCGTCGGCGCCGAGTTCGCGCGAGCGCTTGACGGCGGCAGAGACGGGATCGATGAAGAGCGACGACCGGATGCCGGCGGCGCGCATGCGGGCCATGGCCCGTTCGAGGGCGGTGGGATCGTGCGAGACGTCGAGCCCTCCCTCGGTGGTGATCTCCTCGCGACGCTCGGGGACGAAGGTGACCTGAAAGGGGCGCAGCCGCTCGGCGATGGCGAGCATCTCGTCGGTGCAGGCCATCTCGAGGTTGAAGACGGTCTTCACGGAGGTCGAGAGGCGCTCGACGTCGTCGTCCTGGATGTGTCGACGGTCTTCGCGCAGGTGCGCGGTAATGCCATCGGCGCCGGCGGCCTCACAGGCGAGTGCCGCCGCGACCGGATCGGGTTCGTCGGTGCGTCGCGCCTGACGAATGGTGGCCACGTGATCGATGTTGATATAGAGCCGCTGATGGGGCGAAACAGTCGTGGTCATGTGGGAACGCCTCCTGTCTGTGCGGGTACGCCCCCGGCGGCACCGTTGCTCGGCGCCCGGTGCCGGGTTACGTTCGCTCGCAATCTCGCCTGGAGAATCGCGTGAAGAAGTGGATCGTGCTGGTTCCGCTCGTGCTGGCGGCGTGTGGACGCAAGCCGGCGCCCGGCGTCGCGCTCACCGGCGCCGCTGCCCCGCGTCTGGCGGTAGAGTCGTTTCTCGCGGCGGTCAAGTCGCAGGACTTGCAGGCGATGTCGGTCGTGTGGGGGACCAGCAAGGGGCCCGCGCGCGACCAGCTCGAGCGTTCGGAACTCGAGAAGCGCGAGATCATCATGCAGGGGTGCTACGACCACGATCGATACAAGGTTGTGGAAGAGGGACCGGCGCCCGATGGCGAGCGCCTCGTACGCGTCGAGATCACGCGCGGAAAGAAGACCGCCACGCCGGCGTTCTCCGTGGTGAAGGGGCCCTCGGATCGCTGGTACGTGCGCGATGCGGGGATCACCGCCATGAAGGACTTCTGCAAGCGCTAGAGTCGTCGCGAGAGCGCGCGGAACCCTTTCCGCCGTCGCTAGGTTAGTACTCGGACAATTCGACCAGTACACCGGCCGTTGCCGACGGGTGCAGGAAGGCGATGCGCTTGCCTTCTGCGCCGAGACGCGGGGATTCGTCGATGAGGCGGATCCCGGCTTCACGACAGCGAGCCAACGTTCCGTCGAGGTCGTCCACGTTGAAGCAGATGTGGTGAATGCCCGGGCCGCGCTTGGCGACGTACTTGCCAATCGGTGACTCCGGCGATTGGGCCTCGAGGAGTTCGACGAGCGATTCTCCGGCGACGAGTCCCGCGATGCGGGCGCCGTCGGCATCATCGAGCGGCGTCTCGGGCAAACCGAGGACGTCGCGGTAGAACGGGACGATCTCCTCGAGCGAGCGGACGGCAACGCCGATGTGGGCGATGCGCGTCCCGCGCCGGGATGGGTCGGATGATGGCAGCTGTGACATCAGGAGTCGGCGCTCCGGAATGGGTCGGTGCGCGCGCAAGTTAATCTGAGCGTCGATGGGGTGAATCCCCACGTGGAGGAATGCACGATGTCGAACACGATGGCGGTGACGGACGCGAACTTCGCCAGTGAGATCGAGCAGGCGAGTGGGCTGGCGGTCGTGGACTTCTGGGCCGAATGGTGCGGGCCGTGCCGTATGGTAGGCCCCATCGTCGACCAACTCGCCGCCGAGTACGCCGGAAAGGCGAAGGTCACGAAGCTCGATGTGGACAGCAACCAGAAGACGGCGATGAAGTACAACGTGCGCTCGATCCCGACGATCCTGTTCTTCAAGGACGGCAAGGTGGTCGACACGGTCATCGGCTTCGCGCCCAAGCCGGCGCTCGAGCAGAAGTTCAAGCAGCACTCGGCGAACTGAACGCGCTCGCGCGCGGCGGCTTCTCTTCGCGTCGGCCGGGGGGCACTCGCCCTCCGGCCGACGTCGTCTTGAGGCGGGTCGCTTCCCCCGCAGGTGAGGGTCGCGGGGGGGCATCTCGCGGTCGTATTCTTGGGGGGTGACCACGACACCTCCCGCTGCTGTCGCGCCCGACCTCTCCGGCGACGCTCCGCCTTCGACCGCGGGGACGCTCTACGTCGTCGCCACGCCGATCGGGAACCTGGGCGACATCACGTATCGCGCGGTCGAGACGCTGGGGCGCGTGTCGGTGATCCTGTGTGAGGACACGCGGCATTCCCGTGGGCTGCTCGACCACTACGGCATCACCACGCCGGTCGCATCGCTGCACGAGCATAACGAGGCGCGCGAGACGCCGCGCTTGCTCCGACGGCTGGGGGACGGGGAGTCGATGGCCCTGATCTCCGATGCCGGAACGCCGTTGGTGTCGGATCCCGGGGCTCGGCTCGTGCACGCCGCCGTCGAGGCCGGAGTTCCCGTCGTGCCGGTGCCGGGGCCCTCGGCGCTCATCACGGCGCTCAGCGCCGCTGGCCTGCCGACCGATGCCTTCACCTTTCTCGGCTTTCTCGCCCGCAAGGGGAAGGAGCGCGCGTCCCAACTCGAGTTGCTCAGCACCCTGCCGCACACAGGCGTAGTGTACGAGGCGCCCAATCGTGTGGGCGATACGCTGGAGGAGCTGGCACAGGTGATGGGGGGCGCGGCGAGTGCGCGACGCGCCGTGCTCGCGCGCGAGCTCACGAAGAAGTTCGAGGAGTTTCGCCGGGGGAGCGTGGTCGAGCTCGCGGCCGGCGCGCGCGAGCGACCACCGCGCGGCGAAGTCGTGCTGCTCATCGAAGGGTGCGGCGCGGTGGTCGTCGACGAAGCGGCGCTGCGCGACGCGGCGCAGGCGCTGCGTCGCGAGGGGGCCACCACGAAGGAAATCGTTCGCTCGCTCGTGGACCGGTTCGGCGCCGCGCGCAATCTGGCCTATCGTGTAGCACAGGACGCATGATCTCTCGTCGCCGCGTGGCTTTCCCCGCTCGCCTCCCCAGACTGGCTCTCGTGCTCCCTCGCCTGCTGTCTCGTCCGATGTCCCGCCCGCTCTCGCGTCTGCTGCGCTGTGGCCGAGTGGTCGCGCCGGTCCTCCTCCTGTCCCTCGCGGGCTTCGCACCGTCCTCGGCCACGCGGCTGGGGATTGCCCGCCTGCAGTATGATGGAGGGGGAGACTGGTATGCGAATCCGTCGAGCCTTCCCAACCTGTTGAAGGCGATCAACGAGCGCACGACGCTGCGTGTGGAGCCGACCGAGGGGCGTGTGACGCTGGCCGACGACCGGCTGTACGATTTCGCCTTCCTGCACATGACCGGTCACGGCACGGTGAAGTTCTCCGACCAGGACGTGACTCGGCTGCGGGAGTGGCTGCTGCGCGGCGGCTTCCTGCACGTGGACGACAACTACGGGCTCGACGAGAGCTTCCGGAAGGAGATTGCCCGCGTCTTTCCCGACCGTCCGCTGGTGGACGTTCCACTCTCGCACCCCATCTATCGCGTGGTGTATGACTTTCCGCGGGGGGTCCCCAAGGTGCACGAGCACGATGGCAAGCCGGCTCGAGGATACGGGATCTTCATCGGGGAGCGACTTGCGGTGTACTACACCAGCGAGAGCGACCTCGGGAACGGGTGGGAAGACGTGGGGACCTACAATGATCCACCGGCGCTGCACGAGACGGCGCTTCGCATGGGCGTGAATCTCTTCGTGTACGCGATCACCAGCCGGCCGGTCTCATGACGCTTCTCGAATTGGTGGAGCGCGAACGCCGAGGCGTCGCGCGGCAGTTGACGGCGGGGGGCGTGGCGCTGGTCGTGGCGGGCGCGGTGCTCGTCCTGCTTGCGGCCACGCTGGCGTTAGGCGACAGCCGTTGGCTGGCATTGCCGCGCATCACGCCGTTTGTCGGCTGGGCGGTGGCGCTCGGGGCGGCGGCACTGCTGGCGCGCTGGGTGCGCGGGCGGCTGACCGACGAGACGTCGGTGACCCGCATCGCCCATGCGGTGGAGCAGGAGCGACAGCTGCGCGCCGGCTCGGTGCGCGGGGCGCTGGAGGTGGCGGACGCCGGCGTGCTCGGTCGCCTCAACGCGGAGCAGGTGGCAGGGCGGTTGGCGGCGTTCGGGCCGCCGGCGCTGGCGCCGGGGCTGCGCAAGCAGGTCGCGCGCCGTGCGATGGGGGCACTGGGCGTTGCCGCGGTCGGGCTGCTGGCCCTCGTCTCGGCGGCGTCGGCGGCCCCGGATGGGTGGCGTGCGTTGTGGCACCCCGTCCGGGCGTGGAACGGCACCCTGCTGGGCGGGGTGACGCTGAGCGAGGCGCCGCGTTCGGTGCTGCGCGGCGAGAAGGTGCGGCTGACGGTCCGGGCTCCGGGGCGACGCCTGGTCACGGTGGCGCAGCGCGTGACGGGGAGTTCGTGGCGTTCCAGTGCCGTGGCGCTCATCGGCGACTCGGCCGTGGTGACGCTCGGCCCGCTCGACGCGGACCTGGCGCTGTATGCCACCGACGGGCGGAGCACGAGCGACACCATGGCGGTGCGCGTGGTCGATCGCCCGTTCATCGGCGACGTGACGATCAAGGCGGTGTATCCCGCCTACCTGGCCCGCAAGGCGGAGGCGATCGCGTTAGGCGAGCTGGTGCGGATTCCGCGCGGGACGGTCCTGGAGATCGACGGGCATTCGTCGACGGAGCTGTCGACCGTGACGTTGGCGGGGACGGGACTGCGCGCGTCGCTGGAGGTGTCGGACCGCAGCTTCCGCGGCCGCCTGCAGCCGACGGTTGGCGGGACGTTCGCCTGGGCCGCCACCGGGCGGAACGGGGCCATCGAGGACCTGCCGCCCGCCCTCCAGCTGGAGGTGCAGGCCGACTCGGCGCCGCGCGTGGAGATCCTGTCGCCGGGGCGCGATACGCTGGTGCTGGTGCGCGACACGATCGGGGTGTCGGTGCTCGCCACCGACGACCACGGGTTGTCGACGGCGTCGCTGCGGGTCACGATCGTCAATGCCCGCGGCGAGGTGCGTTCATCGGTGACGCGGGCGTTAGGCAAGGCCGAAGGGGAGCAATTCCAGGGGCAGCTGTCGCTCTCGATGTCGGCGCTGACCCCCGGCGACGCCATGAAGCTGGTCGCGGTCGCCACCGATGGGTCGCCGTGGCGGCAGGCCGGCGAGAGCCCGGAGATCACGCTGCGCCTCCCGAGCGTGAGCGAGCAGCGCGAGGCGATGCGCAATGCCGCCGACTCGGCGGTCGCGCAGGCGCAGGCCACGGCCAACGCGCAGAAGCAGCTCAACCAGCGGACCGCCGACGCCGCCAAGGCGCGGCAGCGCGAGCCGCAGAAGGGCAGCAAGGACGCCATGTCGTACGAGGCGGCCGAGCAGGCCAAGCAGTTCGCCAAGGAGCAGCGGCAGCTGGCGGACCGCATGCAGCAGATGCAGCAGATGGCGAAGAACATGGAGCAGCAGCTCAAGCAGGCCGGGGCGCTGGACAGCGCGCTGCAGGACCGGTTGCGCGAGGCGCAGAAGCTGCTGCGCGATGCCCTGACGCCCGAGCTGCAGGAGAAGCTCCGCAAGCTCGAGCAGGCGTCGCAGAACATGTCGCCTGACGAGTCGCGCAAGGCGCTGCAGGACCTGGCCGACCAGCAGCGCAAGTTGCGCGAGCAGCTGGAGAAGAGCGTGGAGATGCTCAAGCGCGCCGCGCTCGAGGGGCAGATGCAGACGCTCAAGGACGAGGCGAAGGACCTGGCCAAGAAGCAGCGCGAGCTGGTCGATTCGATGCGCACGGCCGACCAGCAGCAGGAGAAGCGCGCCGCCGAGCAGCTCGCCAAGGAGCTCTCCGACCGGGCGAAGAACCTGCAGGAGGACGTGAAGCAGCTGCAGGAGCGCCTGAAGAAGGAGAAGGCCGAGGCGGGGGCCGATCGGGTGCAGGAGGCCAACGACAAGATCGACGAGTCGCTGGAGAAGCTGCAGCAGGCCATGCGCGAGCAGGGGCAGAAGCAGCAGGGGCAGCCCGGCGAGAAGCAGGAGGGGCAGCCCGGCCAGCCGCAGGCAGGGGAGAAGCAGGGACAGCAGGGGCAACAGGGGCAGAAGCAGTCCGGCGAGAAGCAGCCCGGCGGGGAGAAGCAGCCGGGGGGCGAGAAGCAGCAAGGGGGCGAGAAGCAGCAGGGGCAATCCGCCCAGCAGGGACAGCAGGGGCAGTCGTCCAACGATCCCAAGCAGCAGGGGCAGAGCCAGCAGCAGGGGCAGGGACAGAAGGGCGGACAGGCGGGCCAGCAGCAGGGCAACGAGGCGTCGGCCGAGCAGGCGGCGAAGGCGATGGAAGACGCCGCCAACGAGCTCGGGAAGGCGCGCGAGCAGCAGGTGGGGGAGTGGAAGAAGGAGCTCACCGGCGAGATGGATCGCTCGATCCAGGAGATGTTGCAGCTGGCGCGGGAGCAGGACAACCTGGAGCAGCAGGCGCGCAGCGGCACGTCGCCGTCCGACCTGCGGGCGCAGCAGAGCGCCCTGCAGCAGGGCGTGGACAAGACGATGCAGCGGCTGCAGCAGGCGGCGACCAAGTCGAACCTGTTGTCGCAGCGGTCGCTGCGCATGATGACGGATGCCCGCCGCAAGGTGGAGGAGGCGACGGCGCAGACGCAGCGCGCGCAGACCGGCCAGCAAATGGCGAGCGCGATGCGCGAGGCCGGGGAGTCGCTCAACCAGGCGGGGGCGTCGTTGGTGCGCGATCGCGAGCGCACGCAGAACAGCGAGTCGTCTACCGGCTTTGCCGAGATGCTCGAGCAGCTGCAACAGATGAGCAAGGCGCAGCAGGCGCTCAACTCGGCGGCGCAGGACCTCATGCCCAAGCCCGGCAGCAAGATGGACGGGCAGGGGCAGAATGCGGCGCGCGAACTGGCCAAGCAGCAGCGCGAGGTGGCGGCCAAGCTCGAGGAGCAGGGCGATCGCGACGAGACGGGGCGATCGGATGAGATGGCGCGCGAGGCGCGGCAGATCGCGCAGCAGCTCGAGTCGGCCAACCTCGATGCGGCGGTGCTCGAGCGTCAGCAGCGGCTCTTCCGCAAGATGCTCGACGCGGGGCGCCTGCTCGAGGAGGACCAGCGCGAGGATACCGGCAAGCGCGAGGCGAAGTCGTGGACGGGGACGGAGACGTTCACGCCGCAGGGAACCTCCGCCAGCGGCAAGGGGGCGTCGAAGTTCACTCCGCCCACCTGGAACGAACTGCGCGGCCTGACGCCCGAGGAGCGGCGCCTGGTGCTGGAGTACTTCAAGCGGATCAATGCGAAACCTTGAGGGCGGAAGACGGGAAGACGGGAAGACGGGAGGACGAGTGAGGGTGGCGTGCACGCCCTGTCGTCATCTCGTCTTCTCGCTCCTGCTGCTGTTCTCGTGTCCGCTCGTGGGGCGCGCGCAGGCGGGGAATGCGCCCGCGCCGTCGCCGTTGGTGCGGGCGCTCGATCTCGAAGGGGCGGGGAAGTGTCGCGAGGCGATCCCGCTCTATCGGCAGGCGCTGGAAGGGACGGAGGATCCGGTCGGCACCGTGCTGGGGCTGGAGCGTTGCTACGCGATGATCGGGGGGAGCGAGGCGATTCTCCCACTCGTCGATTCGCTCCTTGCGCGCCGGCCGCGTGACCCGATGCTGCGCACCGTGCAGCTGCGCACGCTGATCGGGGTGCGACGGGAACGGGAGGCGGAGGGGGCATTCGACCAGTGGATCGCGGTATCGCCGCGCGACGCGGCGCCGTTTCGCGAGTACGCGCGCCTCCTGCTCGATGCCGGGCGAGCCGCCGCGGCCGATACGGTGCTTCGTGGTGCGGTGCAGGTGCTAGGCGGGACGCGAGACCTGGCGGCCGAGTTTGCGCAGATGCAGGCGGCGCTTGGGCTCTGGCTGCCGTCGGCGAGGAGCTGGCGGGAGGCGAGCCAGACGATGCCGTACATGGAACAGGCGGCGGTCTTCTCCATGCTGCCGACCCCGGACTCGCTGCGTGACAGCGTGCGCGCCGTCTTTGCCGCGGTCCCGGTGACGCTGGCGCCGCGGCGCATCCTGGCGTCGCTGGAGACGCGCTGGCGCTCGGCGCGCGAGGGGTGGGTCGTGCTGTCGGCGCTGGCGCCGACCGATTCGGTGGTGCAGGCGTGGATCGATTTCGCGGCGGAGGCCGAGGGGAACGAGGCGTGGCTGACGGCGCGCGATGCGTACGTGGCGGCGGCCGCGAGACGTCCGGCGGAATCGGCGCTGGCGGTCCGGGCGGCGACGGCGGCACTCAACGGCGGGGAGCCGTCGTCCGCGCTCGCGATTCTGGAGCCTCGGCTCGCGTCGGTCGATTCGAGCGAGACGGGGGCGGTGGCGGTGCTGCAGGTGCGCGCCCTGGCCGCCCTCGGGCGCGCACCGGCCATCGAGCAGGTCATCGCCACCCGCAGCGCGCAGTTGGGGCCGGAAGGCGTTCGCCAGGCGCAACGCGCGCTGGCGTGGGCGTGGATCCGGAGTGGGCAGCTGCCCAAGGCGCGCGCCGCCCTGGTGGCGGGAGGGGGCGGGACGGAGGAGGACGAACGGGTGGAGGCGTGGTTGGCGCTGTACGAAGGGGACCTCAAGACGGCGCGTGGCGGATTGCGGCGCACCGACGAGACGTCGCGGGACGTGGTGACGGCGATGGCCCTGCTGTCGCGCACGCGCGTGGAGCGGGCGCCGGCCGTGGGCGAGGCCTTCCTCGCCCTCGCGAAGGGCGACACGGCAGCGGCGGCGCGACAGTTCGAGGCGACGGCCGAAGGGTTGGCCGACGCCAGGCCGTTCGTGTTGCTCCTGGCGGCGAGACTGTCGCTCGCGGCGCGGGATTCGACGCACGCCGCGGCGCTCTGGCAGCAGTTGGTGGACGGCTTCGCCGATGCCCCGGAGGCAGCGGAGGCCGAGCTCGACTGGGCTCGCCTGCTGCGCCGCCGTGGTGATGGGGCGGGGGCGATTGCCCACCTGGAGCACCTGATCCTGACTTACCCGCAGAGCGCGCTGGTACCGCAGGCGCGGCGTGAACTCGAGCTGGCGCGCGGGACGGTGCCGCCGTCGCGCGGGTAGCGTGGTGTGCGCGCGATGAAAATGTCGTCGATCTCGGCTGAGAGATACGGGGGGCCCCCCCCGAAACAGAATCTCGCATCCTCCTCACGTTCCTCCGTCATCATTTCCTTGCCGTCGTCATCCTTTTCGCTGCGCCGCCGTCCACCCGCGCCCTCAGGCGAGCACCGCCGCTCGCTCGGTCGCCCCGTTCCGCGACGCGTCCCATCCGCCCTCCCGCGCCTCGTCGCGCGTGCGTTCCTGCTCCTCGCGGTCGCCCTCACGCCGGCGATCGCGCGCGCGCAACACGTGCTCGTCCCCATGGACGACGACCAGGGCAATCACCTCAAGGCCTACGGGCTCACCTTCAACGCGCTGCGCGACGGCAACAAGGCGGAGTGGTTCATCAACTACCGCGGCGGGGCGTTCCTCCTGCCTGACCTGTCCGAGCTGAAGAAGCGCGCCACGCTCGACGGCGTGACCTTCGAGGTCATCGACAACGGACGACTCGCCGCCATCCGCGCCGAGATTGCGTCGGGCAACATGGACGCCATCTCGCTCGAGCGCGCCCCGAAGGTCGCCATCTACAAGCCGGCCAAGTCGCCCCCCTGGGATGACGCCGTGACGCTCGCGCTGCAATACGCGGGGATCGAGTTTTCCTCCGTGTACGACGAGGAAGTCGTGGCCGGAGACCTCTCCAAGTACGACTGGTTGCACCTGCACCACGAGGACTTCACGGGACAGCAGAACAAGCTCTATCTCGGCTTCCGTGACACCCCGTGGTTCATCGAGCAGCGGGAGCGCGCCCTCGCCAGCGCCCGCAAGCTGGGCTTTGCCAACATCCCGGCCATGAAGAAGCAGGTCGCCGAGCGGATGCGGCAGTTCGTGGAGCGCGGCGGCTTCCTCTTCGCCATGTGCGGCGCGACCGAGACGCTCTCGCTCGCCATCGCCGCGCACCAGACCGACATCGCCGGGAGCTTTGCCGACGGCACGCCGGTCGACGAGGCCGCCGACAGCAAGCTCGATTGGGATCGGTCGTTCGCCTTCAAGGACGTGCACCTCGAGCCGTCGCCGTTCGTGAATTCGATGAGCGACATCGATGGGCATCAGGTCAATGTCCCGGGGCGACGCCAGCCGCTGGGGCAGTTCTCGCTCTTCCAGTTCTCGGCCAAGTTCGACCCGGTTTCGTCGATGCTCGTGCAGAACCACCGCACCGTCATCCCCGACTACTACGGCGTGACCACGTCGTTCACCAAGGGGACGATCAAGCAGGGGGTGACCTTGCTCGCGCAGGAGGAGGGGGCCCCGTGGGCCAAGTACATCCACGGCGACTACGGCAAGGGGTCGTGGACCTACCTTGGCGGGCACGATCCGGAGGATCCGCAGCACAACATCGGCGCGGCGCCGACCGACCTCTCGCTGCACCCAACGTCGCCGGGGTATCGGCTCATTCTCAACAACGTGCTGTTTCCGGCGGCGAAGAAGAAGCCGTTGAAGACCTAGAGGACGGGAAGACGGGAAGACGGGAAGACGAGTGAGGGCGCGAGGGGCATCGTGCTCGGCGTCGTGCGGGTGCGTAAATTGAGGCATGCCCGCCGCCGACGCTTCCGCTCGTATCGCGCCTAACGCGGCCGCGGCCGTGCGGGCGGCGATCCGGCTGGCGGGGGGACGCGAGGTCTGCTTCGTCTGCAAGGTCGACGAACGCGAGGTGATCGTGGGAGCGCGCGTGGTGGCGCGCGGCGACGTGAAGTCGGTGCTGGCCCTTCCCGGCTTCGCGCAGCGGGGCGAACTGCTCCTCCACAATCACCCGTCGGGGAACCTCGAGCCGTCAGGCCCCGATCTCGAGATCGCCGCGCGGATGCACGACGCGGGGGTGGGCTTCGCCATCGTCGACAACGAGGCCAGCGAGGTCTACGTCGTCGTCGAGGTCCCGCGCGAACGCCGGCAGGCCCCGGTCGACGTGCGCGGGGTCGACGCCCTGCTCGGCGCCGCCGGTCCCATCGCCCGCCTGCACCAGCGCTACGAGGACCGCGCCTCGCAGCGTGGCTTTGCCCGCACGATCGCGCGGCTGTACAACGGCGGCGGGATCGGCGTGCTGGAGGCGGGGACCGGGGTCGGCAAGTCGTTAGGCTACCTGGTTCCGGCGCTGCGCTGGGCCGCGCAGAACGGCGAGCGCACGGTCGTCTCGACCAACACGATCAACCTGCAGGAACAGCTGGTCGGCAAGGACCTCCCGTTCCTCGCCCGCGCGCTCGAGGACCAGCCGGTGCGATTCGCCCTCCTCAAGGGGTGGCACAACTACGTCTGCCTGTTGCGGCTGGAACAGGCGCGCGGCGCCGGGGCGACGCTCTTCGATCCCGGGTCGGTCGCCGACATGGAGGCGATCGCCGCGTGGGCCGAGCGCACCGGCGACGGCAGCTTGAGCGACCTGGTCACCCCGCCCAAGCCCGACGTGTGGGACGAAGTGGCCGCCGAGCCCGACCTGTGCCTGCGGCTGCAATGCCCGCACTTCGATCGCTGCTTCCTCTTTGCGGCGCGGCGGCAGGCGGCGCAGGCCGACGTGATCGTCGTCAACCACCACCTGCTCCTGGCCGACCTCGCGGTGCGCCGCGCCTCGCAGAAGTGGGACGATTCGGCGGTCCTCCCGCCGTACTCCCGCCTCGTCATCGACGAGGGGCACCACCTGGAGGATGCCGCCGCCAGCCACCTTGGGGCGACGGCCACCCGTCGCGGGCTGCAGCGCCTCTTTGGTCGGCTGGAGCGACGCGGCAAGGGACTCCTCCCCACGCTCGCCGCACGCCTCTCGACCCGGAAGGACCTGCTCAGCGTCGCCTCGCTCGACCTGGTGCACGCCCGCCTCTTTCCCTCGGCGGTCGCCGCCCGCGAGAAGGGCGGGGTGGTCTTCGACCTGCTGGACGGCCTCATGCACGAGGCGCGCGTCCCGGTATTGCGGCTGACGGAGACCTTCGCTGATCATCCCATCTGGCGCGCCGGGCTCGCGGCGGCGCTCGAAGACCTGCTGCGCGAACTGGCGCTGCTGGGCGACAACCTGCGCCTCGTCCGCGAGCGCCTGGAGACCGACGAGCAGGCGCTCGAGGCGCAGGCCGCGCTGCTCGGCGAACTGCGCGGTGTGTCGCGCCGCCTGGACAATGCGGGCGATGCGCTGCGCGAGGGGCTCACCCCCGCTGGCAAGCACCCCACCGTGCGCTGGCTCGAAGTGCGCGGCAAGGAGCGCAACCTGGCGGTCACCTCCGTCCCGCTCGACCTCGCCCCGATCCTGCGCGAGGACCTCTTCAAGCGACTCGAGACGGCGATCGTCACCAGCGCCACGCTCTCGACCGACGGCAAGTTCGACTTCGTGCGCGCGCGCCTCGGCCTCACGGAGGACGACGTGGAGCCGGAGACGCAGGTCTTCCCCTCGCCCTTCGACTATCCGTCGCAGGCGATGCTCGCGGTCCCGACCGACATCCCGGCGCCTAACGTCGATCCGCGCGGGCACTTCGAGGCCGTGGTCGATGCGATCGCCGAGGTGGCGCATGCGGCTGGCGGTGGGGTCTTCGCCCTGTTCACCTCGCACCGCGACGTACGCGAGGCGGCGCAGGTGCTGCGCGAGCGTGGCGTCGACCAGCGCTTCCCGTTGATGGTGCACGGCGAGGACGGGCGGGCCGCCCTCCTGCGCCGCTTCACCGACGCTGGACACGCGATCCTGCTCGGCACGTCGTCCTTCTGGGAAGGGGTCGACGTTCCGGGCGATCCGCTGCGGGCCCTCGTCCTGAGCAAGCTCCCCTTCAAGGTCCCCACCGAGCCGCTCACCGCGGCGCATTGCGAGGCCATCGCCTCGCGCGGTGGCGATCCCTTCCGGGAGTACATGATCCCCCACGCCGCCTTGCGCCTCAAGCAGGGTTTCGGGCGCCTCATCCGGACGGCGACCGACCAGGGGGTGGTGGTCCTGATGGATCCGCGCGCCGAGTCCAAGCCGTTCGGCCGTGAATTGGTGGAGGGGCTCCCGCCCGCCCGCCGCGTGATTGCGCCGTGGTCGGAAGTGGCCCGCGAAATCACCCGATTCTACGCCCGCCCGGGGAAGCCGAAGCTGGGCTGACGCGGTAACTTAGGAGAGGCGTTCACACGGAGAAGGCTGGTCCCCTGCCAGCGGTGGGGGTGCTAGCTCTCGTCTTCTCGTCTTCCCGTCTTCCGTCTTCCCGTCTTCCCGTCTACCCATGACGCGTCCCTCAAAGATCGTCTGCATCGGCCGCAACTACGTCGACCACGCCAAGGAGCTCGGCAACGACGTTCCCAAGGAACCGCTGTTCTTCCTCAAGCCGCCGTCGTCCCTCATCGGTGACGGCGACGCGATCGTGCTCCCGCCGCAGTCGGCCCGGGTGGAGTTCGAGGGAGAGATCGCGATCGTGATCGGGAAGACGCTCAAGAACGCGACCGAGGCCGAGGCCGTCGCCGGCGTGGCCGGGGTGGTTGCCCTCAACGACGTCACGGCGCGCGACCTGCAGTTCAAGGACTCGCAGTGGACACGCGCGAAGGGGTTCGACACCTTCTGCGCCGTTGGAACGCCAAAGGAAGGGACCTTTGACTTCGGCGCCCTCGAGGTCGTGACACGCGTCAACGGCGTGGAACGGCAGCGGGCGCACGGCTCCGACATGGTCTTCTCGGTTCCGTACCTCCTGTCCTATGTCTCGCACGTCATGACGCTCGAGCCGGGCGACCTCATGGCGACCGGGACTCCCGCCGGCGTGGGGCCGCTCTCGGCTGGTGATGTCGTGGAAGTGGAGATCGTGGGTGTCAGCTCTGTGAAGAATTCTGTTCGATAGCCGACGGATTCACGCCGCAACACACGGCGATGGAAACCCGTTGATCCATCAGGGTTACCAAGATCGGGCGCCCTTCGCTCCAGGCCGCGGTCATTCCTCCCCTCCTCGATGCTGACACTGCAACGGCACCACAACCGAGACCTTCCCGCGCCCGCCGCCCGATCGGCGCGCGCGACGGCGATATCGGTGGTGGTGCACGTGTTCGTGGTCATCGGCCTGCTGCAGGCGCTGCAATCGACTGGCGCCATCCAGCGCATCTTCGTGACGCGCACCTTCTCGTTCGAACAGCCGAGGGAGCGCCTCCAGTACCTCACCGTCACGCCGCCCCGGGTCAAGCCGGTGCAGCCGGTGGTCGAAGCCCCGCGCCCGACCGCCTCGCGCGCCTCGGTCGAGGGGGCGGAGCGGGCCGGGCGGACGCAGGGGGGGGCGACCACGACCGAGGGGCCGGCCATCCCGACCGTCCCGCTGGTTGCCCCGAGCACCGTCCCTACGGGGGTGCCCGCCCCGGGGGCGGGCTTCGACGTGAACGTCGGGACTCCGGCCACGGGGCCGCTGGCCAGCGGGCGCGGGGCGGTGAAGGGACTCCAGCCCGGCTACGTCGACCCGCGCCTGTGGCCCAACGCCGCGGCGATCGAGTACGCGCCCAAGACCGACGAACAGCGCCTCGACTCGGCGGTCGTGTCGAGCATCATGCGCTATCGCGACTCGGTCCTGGCCAACACGTACAACCCCAACAAGTTCGAGCGCGGCGACTGGACCTACCGCACGAAGGACGGCAAGCGCTACGGGATCGACCAGCAGTTCATCCGCCTGGGGAAGTTCTCGATCCCCACGGCGCTCCTCGGACTGCTCCCCCTCAACCAGATGCAGGGGAACCCGGTCGAGAACGAGCGTCAGGCGCGGCTGGCGGCGATGCGCGTCGACATCATGCAGGGGGCGCAGGCGGCGATGAACGAGGAAGAGTTCCGCCAGGCGGTGAAGAAGATCCGCGCCCGGAAGGACAAGGAGCGCAAGGAAGCGGAGCAGCGGAAGAAGGCCGAGACCAAGCCGATCTCGTAGGAGACCAGGCGTGTTGCGCCTGGCGGCATCGACGGCCGCCCTCTGGGCGCCGCGACCGGCTTAACCGTCGGCGTCGGGAACGTCCGGTGCGTCGTGCCAGGTGCGAAAGACGGCGGTCACGACGCCCAGCACGGAGAAGTCGTCGCTCGGCCCCAGGAAGAGCTCGCGCGCGTCGCCGTTGGTGGCCGTGAGCGAGAGCACCGCACCCTGACGCTGCACCACGCGCACCAGGACGTGCGACCCGACGCGCGCCGCCACCAGGTCGCCGTCGCGCGCTCGCGTCGACGGGGCGATGAGGACCCAGTCGCCGTCGTGCACCCCACGGGCCATCATCGCGTCGCCGCCGTGGCGCAGGAAGAAGGCGTCGCTGGCCGGGACGAAGGCGCGGTCCATTGCCACCCAGCGCTCGCGGTTCTCGTTCGTTAGGTGCGGCTCGACGGGATTGACGCGCGCGTACAGCGGCACCGGTTGCACCTGTCCCATCGACGACCAGCCCACGATGCGCACGCCGCGCGAGCGCGCGCCTTCCCGCTCGATGAACCCCTTGTCGGCCAGCGCCTGCAGCACCTCGGCCACCGTCTTGGTCGACTTGATGCGAAAACGCCGCCCGATCTCCCGGACGCTCGGCTGGTACGTGTTCTGTGCCAGGAAGTCCAGGAGGTAGTGGTAGACGCGCCGTTCGAGCGGCGAGAGCGGGTCGTTCATGTCGTCGGGAGGGGGCGATGGCCGGCGCGAGGCGGGCGGACGACGATGCACCGCCCGGGGCGCAGCGTCAACCGGTCACGTTCCCGAGCCGGGAGCGCTCAGGTGCACGACGGCGCGGTCGAGGCGCGCGAGCGAGCGGTCCCGACCGATCGCCAGGAGGACATCGAAGATGCCAGGGGTGGCCGCGACGCCGGTCAACGCCACGCGCATCGGCTGGAAGATCTTCCCAGCCCCGACCCCGCGCTGTTCGCCAAGCGACCGCAATGCGCCCTCCATCGCCTCGGCGCTCCACTCGCTGGCCGCCAGGCAGTCGCGGACGGCGCGGAGGAGGTCGGCGCTCGCCGAGGCGTCCTTCCACTGCTTGGCGACCGCATCGGCATCGTAGGCGAAGTCGTCCAGGAAGTAGGGGCGACACTGCGCCACGAGCTCGGGGACGGTGCGCGCGCGGACCCGCAGCAGCTCGAGCAGGCGGTGCCACCAGTCCGTGCGCGCCTCGAGCTCCTCGGCGGTCGCCAGCCCGGCCTCGACCACGAACGGGCGGAGGTAGGCATCGAGCGGCCCGATGGGCGCCTGGGCCAGGTGCTGCCCATTCATCCACTCGAGCTTCTTCGCATCGAACACGGCCGCCTTCTTGAGTAGCCCGTGGGCCGAGAAGTAGTCGATGAGCTCCTGGCGCGTCATGACCTCGCGATCGCCTCCCGGCGACCAGCCGAGCAGCGCCAGGAAGTTGCACATGGCGTCGGGAAGGATCCCGAGTTCGCGATAGTCGCCCACGGCGGTGGCGCCGTGCCGCTTGGAGAGCTTCTTCCCGTCCATCCCATGGATCATCGGGAGGTGGGCGAAGGTGGGCAGGGCCGCGCCTAACGCTTCGTACAGGAGGATCTGCTTCGGCGTGTTGGAGATGTGGTCATCGCCGCGCATGACGAGCGTGATCCCCATCGCGATGTCGTCGGAGACGACCGCCAGGTTGTAGATCGGCGTCCCGTCGGAGCGCAGGATGATGAAGTCGTCGATGTCCTTGTTGGGGAACTCGATGTGCCCGTGCACGAGGTCCACCCAGCCGGTCGCCCCTTCGGGGACCCGGAAGCGGATCGTATACGGGTCGCCGCGGTCGAGGCGCGCCTGTAGCTCCTCGGGTGAGAGCTCGGCCATGCGCCGGTCGAAGTGGAACTGCTCGCCGCGGGCCTCGGCCTCCCAGCGCAGGTGATCGAGTTCCTGCGCGGTGGTGAAGTCGTGGTAGGCTGCCCCCGAGTCGAGGAGGCGATAGGCGTCGGCCTGGTGCCGCGGGAGATTGGCCCCCCTGGAAGGTGACCTCTTCGTCCCAATCGAGGCCAAGCCACTCCATCCCCTCGAAGATGGCGCGCGTGCTCTCGTCGGTGCTGCGGGCGCGGTCCGTATCCTCGATGCGGAGGAGGAACTTGCCGCCGGTCTTGCGCGCGTAGAGCCAGTTGAAGAGCGCGGTGCGCGCCCCGCCGACGTGGAGGTAGCCGGTGGGCGAGGGGGCGAAGCGGAGGCGCGGGGGTGTGGTCACGCGAAGATCGATGGAAGGGGCACTCGGGTCCGTCGCGCGCTGGTCGAGTCGCGCCGAACGCGAGACGGGAGACGGAGGACACTTTCGTCTCCCGTCTCCCGTCTCGAAGCTGCTGTTGTTGTCACGGAGACGGAGGGATTCGAACCCTCGATACAGGTTGACCCCGTATGCCGGTTTAGCAAACCGGTGCCTTCAGCCTCTCGGCCACATCTCCCAGGGCGTGCTTTTGTCTGTCCGGGCGCTTCAGGAGCTTTGTCGGACCGGGAGGATGTTAGTCCCGGGTGGGGGAGAGGTCAACGGACCGGGGGGAACGCGGGCCTCGCCGAGACGGCGACGGACGCGAACACCGAGCGAGAGCGGAGGGCAAGGGATTCGAACCCCTAAGTCCTTGCGGACGCCGGTTTTCAAGACCGGTGCAATAGCCATTCTGCCAGCCCTCCCGATCTTGGGATTATGACGGAGGAGCGCTCCGTGGGCAACGGGGCATCCCTCTCCGGGCTCCTCGGCGGAAGCGGCCTCACCCCCCGCGCCACGCATCCCCGTTGCGCCGCGCGCGATCGCTCAGGCCCGGGTTGCCAGCGCCATCGCCACCGCCTGGACCACTCCATCGTCCTCCACGTTCCCCACCACGTGGCGGGCGAGCGCCAGCGCCGGCGGCTCGGCGTTCCCCATCGCCACCGGCCACCCCACCAGCCGCAACGCGGGCGTGTCATTGAGTCCATCGCCTACGTACATCACGTTTTCGAGCGCGACGCCGTACGCGGTGGCGATGGCGCGGACGGCCGATCCCTTGTCCACGCCGGTGCGCGTGAGGTTGACGAAGACGTGATCGGGGAGCGCCGGCCCTAACGAGGGTGAGACCTCGAGGCCGGGATGGGGTTCGGCGAGTACCGCCGCCAGCTCGTCGTGCGCCAGCAGCCACTGGGCGCGCACCACCGGTGGGGGCAATGACTCGAACGCCCGGGGGGCGAAGGCGAGGCCCAGCAGCGAGGCGTGCACGCGAGCAATCTCCGACACGCTCTCCGTCACGTACTCGTCGTCGCTGTACAGCTCGAGCGGACGGTCACACGCGCGGGCACGCGCCACCAGCATGGACACGGTCTCGGGTGCGAGGGCGCTGGACTGCGAGCCTCCGCTGCCCAGGTGAAGGACGCTGGCCCCATTCTGGAAACAGTGCCACCCGGCGGCGTCGACGCGCAGGGCCAGGTCGCGCGTGACGCCGAAGCCCGGACGCCCGGAGCAGATCGCCAGCTGCACGCCGGCGTCCCGTGCCCGGGCGAGGGCGTCCCACACGCCATCACGCACAGCACCGGCGGCTCCGAGCAACGTCCCGTCGACGTCGAGGCAGATCAGCGCGACGGCGCCGTCGCGCGATGGGGCAGGGCGCGTCACGCCACCTCAGCCGTCAGCTGCAGCGGTGCGGCAGGCGGACACGCCATCAGGACGTTGCGCCGACGGGTGCCGCGCTCGCCATTGCCGCCGCGATCCCCGCGGCGTCCTCTCCAACGATCACGTGCACGACCCCGCCGTCCAGGCGCATGACACCGCGGGCTCCGGCCCGCGCGAGCGCCCCGTCGTCCGCCCGCGCCGGATCGACGAGCACGACGCGCACGCGCGTGATGGCGACCGCCTCGTGGGCCTGGATGTTTCCCGCGCCCCCGAGCGCCGCGACGAGTTCAGCGGCGCGTGTGCGATGCCCCGGAGTGATCGTGACGGCTGCCGCCGAGGCGGCTTTGGCGGCGGCACCGTTGGGCGCCGTGTCGGTGGGCACACCCCAGCGGTACTGCGCCCCGCCGCGGCCTGTGGATGCGCCAGGATGTACTCCTCCATGTCGGTCTTCAGGTTCTCCGAGCGCGTCCCGAAGATGGCCTGCATCCCGTCGCCGACCTTCACCACGCCCGCGGCGCCTAACGCCTTGAGCGCGTCGGCGCTGGCGCGCGACACGTCGTGCAGGTCGACGCGCAGGCGGGTGATACAGGCGTCGAGGTTCTTGATGTTGCCCGCCCCCCCGAACGCCGCGACGAGCCGTCCCGCCATGCTGTCGCCCGCACCGGCGAGCGCCCCATCGCCCGTTGCCGCCCCCCCCGACTCGTCAGGCAGCGCGACGGCGTCCTCGATCTCGCGTCCCGGCGTCTTGAGGTCGCGCTTGAGGATCATCGTGCGGAAGAGCGTGAAGTACAGCAGGGCCCACAGCGGCCCGAGCCAGAGGAACCACAACCCCCGCGTCGAGTTGGAGAAGAGGACGACGTAGTCGATGAGCCCGTGCGAGAACGTCGTGCCGTGCCGGATCCCCAGTTCCACCGAGACGAAGTACGCGAGCGCGGCCAGGAGCGCGTGCACGATATACAGGAGCGGCGCCACGAACATGAAGGCGAACTCGATCGGCTCGGTGATCCCGGTGAGGAACGACGTGAGCGCCGCCGAGATCATGATGCCGCCAACCTTGGCGCGGTTCTCCGGGCGGGCCGTGCGCCACATCGCGATCGCCGCCGCCGGCAGCCCCCACATCTTGAACAGGTAGCCCCCCGCCAGGTACCCCGCCGTGGGATCGCCAGCTGCAAATCGGGGGATCTCGCCGGTGAGCACCTGCCCGGTGGTGGGATCGGTGAACTGTCCCACCTGGAAGAAGAACGGGACGTTCCAGATGTGGTGCAGCCCGAACGGGATGAGCGAGCGCTCGACGACCCCGTAGATCGAGAAAGCCAACGCGGGATTGCTGCTCGCCGCCCAGTGCGAGAAGACGTCGATCTGGTGCCCGATCGGCGGCCAGACGACGCTGAGCACGATCCCGGCCAGGACGGCGCCGAGCGCCGTCAGGATCGGGACCGAACGCTTGCCGGCGAAAAACCCGAGGTAGGCGGGGAGCGTAACGCGATAAAAGCGATTGAACAGGAGGGCGGCCACGGTGCCGATCAGGATCCCGCCGAAGACGCCGGTCTCGATCGACGGCATCCCCAGGATCTGCTTGGGATCGTAGCCCACCAGCGGGGCCATGACCCCCATCGTGGCGATCATGACCGCGAACCCCACCACCGCGGCCAGCGCCGCCACACCGTCGTTCCCCGTCAGCCCCAACGCCACACCGATCGCGAAGATGAGCGGGAGGTTCCCGAAGATCGCGTTCCCGGCCTGGGCCATGACGCTGGAGACGATGGCCGGGAGCACGCTGAACTTGGCGCTCCCCACGCCGAGCAGGATGCCGGCCGCCGGGAGGACCGACACCGGGAGCATCAACGACTTGCCGATCTTCTGCAGCCACCCGAAGGCGGCGCGTCCCTGACTCATCTGGGAGTGCTCCGAAGGAGAAGTGGCGTCACGCGTGACACCGAGAAAGCGATCCGACCTTACCCATGACGCGCCGCGACGATGGCCCGCACCTCGGCCCCGTCGGCCGCATCGAGGGCCTGTCGCGCCGTGTCCTGGCACTCGGCGAGCGACAGCGAGCGCACGCGCGCCTTCACCGCCGGCACCAGCGGAATGTCGGCACTGAGTTCGTCCACGCCGAGTCCTACGAGGACGGGGATGGCGTGCAGGTCGCCGGCCAGTGCACCGCAGATGCCGACCCAGCGCTTGTGGGCGCGTGCCCCGGCCACGGTGCGCTCGATGAGGCGCAGCACCGACGGGTGCAACGCGTCGACCTGCGGGGCGAGGCGCGGGTTGGTACGGTCCATCGCCAGCGTGTACTGCGTGAGGTCGTTGGTCCCGATCGAGAAGAAGTCGGCCTCGCGCGCGAAGCGCTCGGCGATGAGCGCCGCCGCCGGAATCTCGATCATGATCCCGACCGGGATGGGCGCCACGCCTAACGCTTCGCGTTCGTGGTCCACCAGCGCCTTGGCGGCGCGCCACTCGGCCAGGGTGGCGATCATCGGGAACATCATCGCCACCTTCCCGGTCTTCGACGCGCGCAGGATGGCCCGCACCTGCGTGCGGAACAGCTCGGGGCGGGCCAGCGTGAGGCGGACGCCGCGCTCTCCCAGGAAGGGGTTGAGCTCGGTGGCCACATCGAGGTAGGGGAGCGGCTTGTCGCCCCCGACGTCGAGCGTGCGGATCACGAGGATGCGCTCTGGACCGAGCGCGCGCGCAACGGTCCGGTAGCTGTTGGTCTGCTCGTCCTCGTCGGGCGCGGTGCGCCGATCCATGAAGAGGAACTCGCTGCGCAGCAGCCCCACCCCCTCGCCCCCCACCTCGGGGACGCGAGCCCCCTCTGCCACCGCACCGATGTTGGCCACCACTTCCATGCGATGGCCGTCGCGCGTGATCGCTGGCGCCATCGCCAGCGCCAGTTCACGTCCGCGACGGTCGGCATCGACCGCCTGTCGCTCGACGATGCGCGCCTCGTCGGCCGCGCTCGGCGCCGTGTTGACCGTCCCGCGGTCACCGTCCACGGCCACGCGAGTGCCGGCGGGGAGAGCAAGAATGCGGGGGTCGACACCGGCGACCGCCGGGAGCCCCAGTCCGCGCGCGAGGATGGCCACGTGCGACGTCGCACTCCCCATCGTCGTGCACAGGGCGCGAACGCGCGTGCGGTCGAGTCCTGCCGTGTCGGACGGCGTCAGGTCCTCTGCCACGACGATCGAGTCGGGGGGCACGTCCACCGGTGCCGAGCCACCAACGAGGAGATGCAGCACGCGTCGCCCGACGTCGCTGAGGTCGGTGGCGCGACCGCGGAGGACGGCGTTGTCGAGTGCGTGCAGCCGGTCGACTTGCGAGCGATAGGCCTGGCGCCAGGCGTGCGCGGCCGAGTCGCCGGCGCGGATGTGCGCCGCCGCCCGGTCGAGCACTTCGGGGTCCTCGAGCAGTTCCTGGTGCGCGACGAAGATGGCCGCATGGTCGGCATCGGCCTCTGCACTCAGGCGCTCCCGCAACCCCTCGAGCTGGAGGTGAGCCGCAGCGATCGCTGATTCCATCGCGCGCTGTTCCTGGATGGGATCGGCCCCTCGCTCCTCCACGACCGCTTCGTCGTGACGCAGATGGAAGACGTGTCCGATCGCGAGCCCCGGCGACGCCGCAACGCCGCGCAGCACCCCCTCGGCCAGCGGCTCCGCTGGAGTCACGGCGGCTGGAGCGGCGGCGGCGGGCCGAACGTGACTCGCGGACTCGCGCGCCAACTCGCCCGCGGACGCATCGAGGTCGGTGGCCAGGATGCCGAGCAGTGCCGCGATCGCCTCGGCCGCGTCGGCGCCACGTCCGACGACGGTAAGGGCGTCGCCGCCGCCCACCTCGAGCGCCATGATGGAGACCACACTGCGGGCGTTGGCTTCGCGATCGCCTTTCTGCAGCCGCAGGTCGGCGGCAAAGCGCCGGGCCGTGGCCGCGACAACGGCGGCGGGACGCGCGTGGAGTCCGGTGCGCGAGGCGACGACCACCGGTGGCGAGGTAACGGTGTCGGCGCCGGCGTCGACTGGTGCGGCGGCCGTGCTGGCCGCGGCCGGGATGTCGATCTCCAGAAGGACATCGCGTCCGGCGACCACCGTCCCCGTGCGTGGCCGGAGCGCGGAGATGCGGTCGACGTTGGAGACCAGGATTTCCGTCAGCAGCGATCGCGCGCGACGAGCGACGACATCGGCGTCGAAGCGGAGGAGGAGCTCGCCGGCCCGCACCTGCTGCCCCGCCTTCACGGCCGGATGGAAGCCGGCCCCCTGCAGCAGTACGGTATCGAGCCCGACGTGGATCACGAGCTCGAGCCCGGCCACGTCGAGTGTGACCGCGTGCGCGGAGCGGTGCACCTGCCGGACGACGGCATCGCACGGCGCGACGATCTCGTTGCCGACAGGGTCGATGGAGATCCCATCGCCGGCGAGGCGCTGGGCGAAGACGGGGTCGGGGACCTCGTCGAGAGGGACGACGACGCCCGAGACGGGGGCGAGCAGCGTCAGCGTCGTGTAGGCGGCGATCGGCGCGATGAGGGGCTCCGGCATGGGATGCGAGGTGACGCAGGGAATCGTGGCGAGCGGAAGCCCCGATTGGAAGAGGCTCGCACGGTCCCCTCCGCATCTGCTCCTGCTGACTCGCGATCGCGCCCGGGCCGGCGCATCTTCACGCCCATGCGAGACTTCTCCGCCTGCCGCCGCCCCCGCGCTGTTTTCGTCGCCGTCGCCGCGGCCTGTCTCACCCTTGCGGTTCCGCTCGTGCTGCGTGCCCAGCCGTCCACACGCGCCCGGGCATGGGAGGGGACGCTCACTCTGCCGACGTACGACGAAGGGCGGCCGGACGTGAACCCGCCCTTCGACCTCCTGCAGCCGGCGGGGCGCCCCAACTATCCGTACACCATCCGCGACGTCCTCACCGACGTGCGGCGGCCGCGCGCCTGGCGCGCCCTCTTTCTCGAGAACGAGTACCTCAAGTGCTCGGTCCTCCCCGACCTTGGCGGGCACCTGTACTCGTGCACCGACAAGGTGAACGGCCAGGAGATGTTCTACGCCAACGGGTCGATCAAGGTCTCCAACATCGCTTATCGCGGGTCGTGGGCGGCCTTCGGGATCGAGTTCAACTTCCCGGTCTCGCACAACTGGATGACGACCTCGCCGGTGGACTTTGCCCTGCGCGAGGAGGCGGACGGCAGCGCCTCGGTCTGGGTGGGGAACGTCGATCGGCCCTACGGGATGCAGTGGACGGTGAAGCTCACCCTGCGCCCCGGCACGGCGCTGTTGGAGCAGCACACCACGCTCTACAACCGCAGCGACGTGCGCCGCCGCTTCTACTGGTGGACCAACGCCGGGGTGCGCGCCTTCGACGACACGCAGATCCTCTACCCCATGAAGTTCACCGCGTCGCACGGCTTTGCCGACGTCGACACCTGGCCGGTGGATTCTCGCGGGACCGACAACTCCGTCCTGAAGAACCACATCTACGGCCCGGTGTCGCGCTTTGCGCATGCAAGCCGAGAGGGGTTCATGGGGATCTGGCATCCGCGCACCAACGCCGGCGTCGCGCACTACGCCCCGCCCGAGGAACTGCCGGCCAAGAAGATCTGGTCGTGGGGGGTGGACGCCGATGCGCTCGATTGGCGGCGCCAACTCTCCGACGACTCCAGCGCCTACGTGGAGATCCAGGCGGGGCTCTTCCGCGACCAGGAGACGTACGGCTTCCTGCAGCCGCAGGATGCGGTGTCGTTTCGCGAGTACTGGATGCCGCTGCGCGCGATCGGGGGGCTCACGCGGATGAACCCCAACGGGGCGTTGCACCTCGAGGCGGTGCAGGTGGGCGCGGACTCGCTGGAGATTCGCGCGACGGTGCAGCTGACGAGGCGACTCGATGGCGGGCGCGTGACGCTGGCGGCAGGGCGCACGGAAGCGACGGCGACGACTGGGCTTTCGCCCGACCGCGTCACGCGGCTCGTCGTGCGCGTCCCCCAGGGAACACCACCGGCGCACGTCGAGCTTCGCGGGGCCGACGGCACCGTCCTGATGCAGCACACGCAGGGCGTCTTCGACTATCTCCCCGACTCGCTGGTGAAGGTGGGTCGGCAGCCCGCGCACGCCTGGCGTGCCCCGGTCGAGCGTCGCGAGGGCGACTGGCTCTCGTACGGCGAGGACCGCGAGGTGAACGGCGACCAACTCGGCGCGTTAGGCGCCTATCGGTCTGGGCTGATGGTCAATCCGCTCGACCTTTCGCTGCTGCGCGCCTCGGCCCGACTGGAAGTGTCGCTGGGACACCACGTGCTGGGCGTGGAGCACGCCACGCAGGCCCTCGCGCTGCAGCCGGCGGACCATGAGATGGCCTACTACCGCGGGCTGGGCCGCCTGGCGCTGCACGACACCGCCCGCGCCCGCGTCGACTTCGAGCAGGCGCGCCAGTTTGGGCCCACGCGCGCGGCCGCCATCCTCGCGCTCGCGCGCTGCGGCGTCCCGTTGTACGGCGACATGACGACGCCCCTCGCGCAGGTCGTCAGCGGCGCTGCGTCAGCGCGCGCGACGCGGCTACACGAGACTCGCCTCCTCGCGGCGTGGCGCCTCTCGCGAATGCCGCGCGGTGGCGTGTCGCTCGACCTGCGCGCGCTGGCGGACAGCGTGCTGGCGGCAGCGCCAGCCAGCAACCTTGCGCGTTGGTTGCACCGCGAGATCGCCGGGGGCGACTCGGCGCTCGCCGTGCACCTGGCGGGAGACGCCGAGCGCGTGCTGGAGGTCGCCGACGCGCTCCTCGACGCGCGCGCGGACTCGGAAGCGGTCGCCCTGCTCGCCACCCGCTGGCCCGATGACGGGCGCGTGGTGCGCGAGGCGGGGATGCCACATCCCAACCAGCACGTGTTGGTGGCGTACTACCGGGCCTTCGCCTCGAGCCGGGCAGGACGCGATCCCGCCGCGCTGCTCGACAGCGCCACCGCGCTTCCGCTCACCTATGTGTTCCCCAACCGGCCGCGCGATCGTGAGGTGCTGGAGTGGGCCCAGCGCGCGCGCCCCAGGGACGCCTCGGCCCGCTACCTGCTGGGGATGCTCGCCATGCAGCGCGGCGACGTGCGCGACGCGTCGGCGATGTGGAGCAGCGTGCTCGCGGCACGTCCGACGGGGGTCCCGGCACTGCATCGGAATCTCGTCCAGGCATTGCTCCTGACGGGTGCGGATCCGGCGAGCGTCGTCGCCGTGTCGGCCGAAGCGACGCGGGCCGAGCCCTCCAACCCCGAGGTGTGGGTCATCCACGACTCGCTCATGGCCCGGACCGGGAAGAGCGCCACTGAGCGTGCGGCGCAACTCGACCGCTACCCCGACAAGCCGGGGATGCCGACCGCGCTCGTCTATCGTTATGCACGCCTCCTTGCCGCGGCCGGTCGCTTCGACGACGCCGAGGCGCTCTTCGCCGATCGATTCTTCTCGCGCGTGGAAGGGGGGACGAACCCGCGCGGCGTCTGGCTCGAGGTGCGCGTGGCGCGCGCCGAGGCGCTGGCGCGGGCAGGGAAGTGCAGCGACGCTCGGCGTGTTCTGACCTCACTCGCCCGCCCAGTCGCACGCCGAGCCTTCACCAACGACGGCATGCGAGAACAGCTCGCGAAGCCCCCCATCGCCGCGCGCGTGAAGTCCATCGAGCAGCGCTGCGCACCGTCATGACAAACGAAAGAGGGCCGCATCCCCGATGCGGCCCTCTCTCGTCTCCCGTCTCCCGATCCTACTTCTTCACCGGCGTGTCCTTCGGCGCGATGTCGAGCGGGACCGCGGGCTTCACGTCACCCTGCAGTGGCGTGGGCGCCTGCTGCTGCAGCGCATCGAAGTTGAAGAAGTCGGCGATGCGCGTGGCCTGTGCCACCTGCTTCGCCCCCTCGAGCGCCTTCGCCGCACCCGCTTCGTCACCCGACGCGCTCAGCACGTCGTGCATCATGAAGCCGGTGGAGACGTAGAGCGCCGGAATGCCGACCGACGCCTTGTCGGGCCAGCCGCCCTTGGCGACGAACGACGCCTGCCCCTGGAAGACGTCCTGCCAGAGCGTCCGTGAGCGCTGCACGTCGACCCACCCCTCGCCCGGCACCATGAGCGTGTCGCGCGAGGCGAGCGGGGCGTGGTTCAGCAGACGTCGCGCGAGGCCCTGCGTGATCAGGTACTCTTCCAGCCCCAGTTCGCGACCGTAGCTCCCCGCCGTGCGCGAGAAGTAGATGGGGCGCCCCGGGTTGTCCTTGATCATCTGCAGCACGAAGTAGTCCGCACGCGTCAGCACGCGCGGCGGAATCTTCGTGCGCAGCCCGTAGCCCTCGAAGACGACCGTGTCGGGGAGCTCGAAGTACAGCGGGATCGAGTCCGCCTGCTGCAACGTCATCTTGACCGGCGGCCCCGACGGCTTGGTCCAGGTCCCGCCCTTGTACAGCGCCGGCGCCTTGGCCGCCTCGAAGTCGCGCACCGGGTTGCGGATGATCTGCCGCGTGTACCAGTCGGTGTTGAGCAGCGACGTGTTGGCGACGATCACGTCCTTGCGGATCCCCTCCACCTCCTGCGCATACCACAGCGGGAAGGTGTCGTTGTCGCCGACGGTCACCAGGATGCCGTACGGCTCCACCGAGTTGAGGAGGTCATGCGCGAACTTGGCCGTCGTCTCGTCGCCATGGCGCGTGGAGGCGTTCCAGTTCCCCACGAGGGGGAAGAAGGCCAGCCCCAGCACCGGCGTCGCCAGCAACCAGCTCCGCTTGCGCGGCAGGTCGAGTGTTTCCTTGCCCACCTTGACCGACTCGCTGCCTAACAACGCGGCGATCGACTCCCAGACGAAGGCGAGCCCCAGCGCCGCCCATACCGACCACGCCGAGAAACTCCAGAGATAGAAGTAGTCTCGATCGCGCACCTCGCGTTCGACCGAATCGCCGAGTTCGGGTGCTTGCGAGTAGCCGTACCTGAAGTTGAGGTACTTGATGAGCGCCAGCGTCATCGTGAACATCAGCGGCCCGAAGAACCAGAACGACTGCCGGTCGCGCTTCCAGTGCACCCAGCCTCCAAAGAGGCCGAGCACCAGGTAGAGCGCCGCCAGCACCGCCTGCATCGTCTGGTGCTCGTTGTACGGGTCACGCCACCACTGCCACTTGAAGTACATCCAGTACATCGAGACCTGCGCCGGATACACGCGGCTCGGGTCGTTGGGATCGGGGGCGCCGTACTGCCCGCGATTGAAGTTGTAGACGAAACGCTCCCACGTGACCTTGTCGAAGGTGCACGCCGCCGTGATCTCCGTGGTGCACGCCGTCGGTTCGCCCTCGGCGATGGCGGGGAAGTGCGCCGCGCGAATGGGCTGCGTGGCAAACGGCGTCATGCCGAAGAGCACCGCGCCCACGCAGGCGAGGATGAGCTTCCAGCGCAGGATCGACTTGGGGCGGCGCACCATGACCGCAAAGGCCACCGCCGGCGCGGCCAGGAAGCCCGCCATGTGGTTGGCGAAGCCGAGGCCGAGCAGGTAGGCAATGAGGACGAGGAGCTTGTCCGCCTTGGGGCCGTCCGGATCATCGCACCAGCGCACCGTGAGCCAGGCCACGAGTGCAACGCCGATGAGCGCGACCGTGTACACCTTCTCGTTCACCACCGACTGCGACCAGACCGTGAAGGCCGTCGCCCCGATCAGCGCCGCCAGCCCGCCCCCGACGATGCGCTGCCACCGCTCGGCGAACCAGCTGACCAGCACCCGCTCGGTGATGAGGAACCACATCGCCGCCGACGAGGCGCTGCACAGCGCGGCGAGGATGTTCACCTTCATCGCCACGCTGCCGCCGATCGGGAGGATCGAGAAGACGCGTCCGAGCAGGACGAAGAACGGGTTGCCCGGCGGGTGTGGAAGCCCGAGGATGTACGCCGCCGCGATGTACTCGCTCGTGTCCCACATGGCCGTCGAGGGGCCGAGCGTGATCATGTAGAGCGTGAATACCAGGGCGCCGGCGATTGCCGCGGCCAGGTATGACGGTCGGTAGTCGAGCTCGGTCTGGGACATTTCGCGGGAAAGACGGGAAGAAACGAGCGAAGCGAGCACCCCGGCGCACGCTGGGGTCCAGCGGTTCTGCAGAAGCCGGGCGACTGCCGTCCCCCCGGTCTTGGGCACTCGGACCGGGGCTAACGTTGCCGGGCTGGGCCCGGGCGGACGCCCTTTTTGCAACCGCGAAGGATACCCTCCGGCCCCCGGGCGTGGAAGCTGGGCCCTGGGCCGCGGCGAACCTGTCGGGGGCTGCCGGAGACGCCAGGTCCGTCGTCGAGCGACGCTCGGGGGTACACCCGAGCGCGTTGGCGAAAGCGCGGCCAGTCGGTGTGCGCGCCTCGCAGAACCTGGCGTGCTCCCGGTGCAAGTCGAGGCGTTGGCCGACAATCCCGACCCGGCTACTGCCCGGTCGTGCATGAGCGTGCGTCGCGCAAACCCGCGAACGGGCAGTCTCGATCGGGGTGGTGGAAGGGGCGAAGCCGAGCGCGCTGCGATGGTCGGCCGACCGAACCGCACCGCGCTCCGTCGCCTCGGCGGGACACGGGCGATTCGCATCGGAGGCGCGGGAACGTGGCGCGAAACATGGCGTCGCGAGCGCCGGTGTTCCGCTCCATGGCGTGCTGCGCGAGCGGATGCACGTGTAAGTCGAGCGGCTCGCTATCCGGCGTGAGGGAGATGAAGCGGCGCGCCATCGCGCGGCTGACGAGGAACGTGGGCTCACGGAGCGTCTGCAGTGCCTGCGGGCCCGGAGCGGCGTGGCACCGTCTCCCTTCTATGTATGCTAGTGGCCTCGATGGAAGAGACAACGCACGCGCGCCTCGTTGCATGTGCGTGGCGGTGTTTCGGTCGATGCGCGCTGCCGCGGCCAACGCCGCGAAGCCTCCTGACCACGCCGCCCGGTCCGTCGGCGACGCTGCGTCGCCTCCTGACAACTGCGCATCGTGCATCGACAACGCCGCCACGTCACGTGGAAAGTGCGCGATGGTGCCTGACATCGTCGCGCGATCGCGTGGACGCGTCGCGCGGTCGCTCATGTGCTTCGCGACGTGATCTGGCAGTTGCGCGCGATCGCCTCTGTTGTTCGACCCGTCGTTGGTGCGCTGCGTGTCACCGCTTGTGCGCTGCGCTTCGCCGCTTGTGCGTTGCGCTTCGCCGTTTGTGCGCCCAGTACGCTGACCTGTCCGCGCCGCGCGGTCACCAGTGCACGTCGGTGCGTCGTCTCGTCGTGCCGCGCGGACGTTGCGTCGCGCCGCGACGTCGCCTCGATGGGCCGCGCGGTCGCCTGTGCGATGCGTTGCGCGGGTTGTCAGCCTCGACGGGTCGTTTGTGCACCTCGCGTTGTCGCCTGGCCCGAGCGCGTGGTCACCTGTCCGCTCCTCGACGTCGTCTGTGCGCGTCGTGCGGTGACCTGTCACGCGCGACGCCTCGCGTGTGCGCGCCGCCTTGTCGCCTGCGCGCGCCGTGTCGTCGCCTGTGCGTGCCGCGGGGACGCCTGAACGCGCTGCGACGTCGGTTGGTCGCGCCGCGACGTTGGCTCGTCGCGCTGTGACATCACCTGTGCAAGGTGTGCCGTCTATGGGACGCGTCGCGTGATGCCCTGGACACGCCGCTCGATCGCCTGTTCGCGCCGTGTTGTCTCGTGGTCGCGTCGCGTCGTCGCTTGTACGCCCCGCGACGTCGCGTATGCGCGCCGCGACGTTGTCTTGTCGGACTGCGCGATGGCCTGTGCAGAGCGTGCGATTCTCTTTCCCGCCCGTGGCGGCGCGCGCGAGCGCGTTGCCCTGGATGCGGCGATTCTCGTCGGACTTCGCGATGACACACCCCTCTACTATCCCCCCCGGACAGGCGCGTTCGTCAAGAGAGAAGGGGAGTGCCAGAGCGTGTTACGATCCCGATCGGATTTTCACGCCGCGGGAGGTGCCCACGCTCCACCCACACACCGCGTGCAGGAAGCCGAGACCACTTCTGGCCAGGTCGGGGAGCTTCCATCCCCGAATCGCCTGCGCGACCACCGAGCCAACCCGGGTGAAACGGGGGCGCTGCTGCGTGCTGCTGGCGACCGGGACGAGGAGCAACGTGAGGGAGAGCGTGCGCACCACGGCGACTGGGGGGCGGGGTACGGAACGAGGGCAGGATATGGTGCCGCGTCACCACGCGTCCCGCTGCTCCTCCGCATCCATCCCGTGCACGCCCGCCGCACCGTCCTCGGGTGCGGCGCCGCCGCCGTCTTCGCGCCGATGGTCACCCTTGCGGCGTGCGCTACGTAGAGAGCGCTCGCCGTCGAGTATCCCCGTCCCGCGCCACGCGGGACGTTCGGCGCGCGCGGCGGTCCCACCGCATCCCCGAGGGAAGGTCGGCCGAGCTCGACTTGGTCTTCTCTCCCGGAGAGGGGGTGCGCGCTCGGTCGATCACCTGCGTGTGACCGCCTGGGAGCGACGCAGCATCCATCCGTACAGCCAGACAATTGCGCCGACAAAGCCCAGGATCCCCAGCCATGGCGCGAGCGCAAAGTCGTGCGCGACGATGCCGATGGGAGCGTCGGAGGAGAGCGCCACGATGAGTCCCGCGTTGAGCACCCCCCACAGACTCTCTCCCACGATCAGCCCCGACGCCACCAGCGTGCCCAGTCGCTCGGCGCGCTGCGGGTTGGGCATCGTCTTGGTACGACCGTCGTACCAATGTGACACGAGCGCTCCGACGACGACGGCGAAGGTCGCCGACATCGGCAGGTAGATCCCGAGCCCCACGGCGAGCGGCGGAATGCGGAGCTTCTTCATGGCGCCGAGCGCGGAGTCGAGCAGGATGAGTCCAACGCCCAGCAACATCCCGATCCCGATCATCGTCCACTGCAGCGTCCCGCCAATCACACCTTGCGCGAGTGCCGAGATGAGCGTGGCCTGCGGGGCGGGGAGCGGGTTGGGCGCGACGACACCGACATTGGCCGCACCGGCAAAGCCATAGGCCCGGGCCAGCAGGTTGAGGACGAACGGAATCACCGCAGCCCCCGCGATCACGCCGACGATCAGCGCGATCTGCTGCCGCATGGGCGAGGCGCCGACGAGTTGCCCCGTCTTGAGGTCCTGCAGATTGTCGTTGGAGATCGTGGCGCAGGCGAAGATGATCGACGTCACGAACAGCGCGAAGGCGACCAGCGCCGGCGACGACTCCGCCGTCGCGGGGACGACCATCGCCACCAGCGACGCACAGGCGACGATCGAGAGGATCCCCACGCCCGAGATCGGCGAATTGGACGCCCCGATGAGCCCCGCCATGTAGCCGCAGATCCCGGCGATCACGAAGCCCACGACGAGCACCAGCGGGGCCGCCACCAGCGTGAGGGCGAGCGCACTCGAGGCGAGCACGGTGGAGCTGGCAAAGCTCCACGCGAGCCACGCGGCGATCGCCACACAGATCGCGGTAAGCCCGATGATCCACGGCGGCGAGATGTCGCGTTCGGTGTCGGGCACCGCCGCGGTGGAGCGCGAAGGGGTGAGCGTGGTGATGAGTCCCCCCACTACCGGCTTCGTCAGTCGGGCGAGCGTGTAGATCGCCGCGACGGCAATGGCACCAGCGCCGATGAAGCGCACCTGCCGGCTCCAGATCACCCCGGTGTGCGCCGCGAGCTCCACCCCTTCGGCGATCGGTGTGATCGACGTGAGCCACGGCACCGCCACCCCCCACGCGATGATGAGCCCCGTGAGCATCGCCATCCCTACGGAGAGTCCGACCAGGTGTCCCGCCCCCAACAGCGCGAGCGACCAGGCGACGCTGTATCCCGACGACGCCGTTGCGCCAAGCCTGAAGAATCCCGCCAGTTCGGCCGAGGCGATGCGCGTGGCCGCGATCACGGCCAAACCGCCGGAAGCAACTGCGCCGAGTACCACCGCCCGCAGCCCTTCTTTGGACTCACCGGCGTCGTCGCCAAGCTCCCCGCGCGTCCCTGATCCCACTTTGAGCACTTCGGCCGCCGCCACACCTTCCGGATACGGGAGGTCTGACGTGGTCACCAGCGCGCGGCGCAGCGGGATGGTGAAGAGGACCCCCAGCACGCCGCCACTCACGCAGATGAGGAACGACTGCCAGAAGGGGAAGCCCGTCCACCACCCGACGATGACGAGCCCCGGCAGGACGAAGATGATCGCCGAGAGCGTCCCGGCGGCCGACGCCACCGTCTGGACGATGTTGTTCTCGAGGATCGACGAGTTCTTGACGGCGCTCAGGATCGCCATCGAGATCACCGCCGCCGGGATCGAGGAGGCGAAGGTGAGGCCGACCTTGAGGCCGAGATAGACGTTCGCCGCGGTGAAGACGAACGTGAGGAGGACGCCCAGGATGAGGGCGCGCGCGGTGAGTTCTTTGGGTGCCATGGGCCACCAACCTATCCTCGGCGGGGAGCCGGCGCGACCTTCGCTGCCTGATCGTGCCCCGGGGGGCGCGCTCACCCCGGCTGGAAACTCCCCTCCTTCGGCCCCCGGGCTCCCGTGGCAATCTGACGCATGGCCCCCAGGTGGTACGCCAGGTGCGCGATGCTGGAGATCATCCCGGCGTACTCGATCCGATGTACCTCGCGCGGCGTCCCGAGCGTGGCGAGCCAGCGCCGCGTTTCTTCCCGGAGCCCGGCGCGGATCTCGTCCCACTGGGCGTCGTCCACGATGCCGACCTTCCACGCCTCGTCCCAAGTGGCGTCGGCAAAGGGATTGCCACCGTGTGCGGCCCACGCATTCATCAGCGTTAGGCCGTAGCGCACGTGTTGTGTGTGGGCGGCAATGGTCGCTCCCCCGTGCACCGAGCGTGACGCGTCGGCGGCGGTGAGACGGTCGAGCGACGCCAGCAGCCCTGCATCGCCCGAGTTCAGCATGAAGTTCTGCCCGCCGGCCGGTGCGCCTTCTGTCAGTTCGGAGAACAACCCTGCCAGAACCGGCGCCAGTTCATCGGCGCGCATACGCGAAGGGACGAGGGTGATGGTGACGGCAGCCCTCGCGAGATATGGCGTCGAGCCAGGATCGGTACAAGGGCGACAGGCAAGCGCTGCCAAACGACGAGAATGCCGTTCGGCTCGTCGCCTGATGAGCCATCAGCCTGCATCGCCGCCTTGGCCTGCACCGCCAACACCCGCCGCGTGGGCACGAGACACGAAGTGACCCCCACCAGCAGCACGATCCCGACCGACAACGGCATGCGCGCGCGCGGCGAGCGTGTCGCCACGCAGGGCCGCTATCAGCAGGGGCCCGATCCGCTGCACGACACGACGCGGCTCGCCAGTGCCATCAACGGCTCCGTCAGTCGTAACCGGCGTGAGCACCGCCGTGAGCAACCGGGAGATAGCGAACGCCGTGGGCCCGCACACGGAGGGCAGTGCACGGCTCGGAGCGACCGACTGGCCCCGCGAAACGTCCATTTCGCGTCTCCGCGGCGCCACCGGGTGCGGCGTGCGCCTACTCTTGCCGCATCACCAACCTCGAACAGGAGCGTAGCACCATGTCCACTGCCACGGATCGTCACCGCCTTCGCCCTGCGAGGCGCGCCGCGAGGCGCTCGGCGGTGTCCCTTGCGGCGTTCGTCGCTACCCTGCTGGTGTCCGGGACGTCCGGCGCGCAGTCCACGCGCTCCGCGGCCGCTACACCCCCGATGCAGGCCGCCGCACAGGCCACGACGCTCGCGGTCGGCCCCGACCTGCAGGGGATCTGGGACTTCACGACGCGCGTGGGTGATCGGACGTCCCCCGGCTTTCTCGCGCTCGGTCCGGTCGAGCAGGGATGGGCGGGCTCGATCACGATGTACCTGACCAACACGCTGGCCATCCGCGCACTCACCGTTGATGGAGACTCCGTCCGGATGGTGGTTGCCTCGCGCGAGGGCGACGTGCAGTTCCGTGCGCGGTTGACCGACGACGGGCGTACGATGGAAGGCATCGTCGAATACCACAACGGCGCACGACTTCCCATGATCGCCATGCGACGCGCCCAGCCCGTCGTGCCGCGTTGAGCCCTGCCGCAGGAGCGGCGTCGCGAATCGCCTTCCCTTGGTTGCGCGTTGGCGCAACCGTGTTCGTGGTTGCGCCTTGGCGCAACTTTGATCTTGATGGCGCCAAGGCCCAACTTGGATATTGAAACGTGACGACAGGCACCCAGGGAATGGAGGACGTCGGCTCTCCGGAGTCCGCCCCGGAGTCCGTCATGGACCGGCGCGTCGTGCCGGTTGGGGCGGTCGTGCTGACGACGTTCTTCGCCGTCCTCTACGCGTTGCGCGGCAGCATCGCGGCCCTCGACCGTGGCGAGGACCCGCGCTGGGCGCAGCAGGTTGGCTGGTCTCTCGTCGTGTGGTGGACCTGCTTGCCTTTCATGCCGCCGCTCGCGGCCTTGGTCCGCCGCTTCCCCGTCGGACGCCCGCATCCGTGGCGTAACGCGGGCGTCCTGCTGCTCGGCACCTTCGTGGCGGCCTGGCTCCGGCACGTCGTGATGACCCCCGTCGTGGTCGCGATCACCGGCGTCCCCGACGTCGCGACGAGCGCTGCCGCGCGGACCCTCACCTACTTCACCGTCTTCCTCGTGATGGTCGCGCTCCTCCACGCGGCCCACTACTACAAGGCGGAACGCGCCCGCGCCGTGCGCGAGGCCGAGCTTGCCCGCGGACTCGCCGAGGCGCGGCTCGCCGCGCTGCGGACACAGCTGCAGCCGCACTTCGTCTTCAACGTGCTCAACGCGGTCACGGCCCTCCTGCACGTCGATCCGATGGCGGCCGACCGCATGCTCACCCGCTTCGCCGCGCTCCTGCGCGTGATCCTGCACGAGGAGACGGAGGAGCACGCGCTCGAGCGCGAGGTCGAGCTGCTGGCGCGCTACGTTGAGCTGATGCAACTGCGTTTTGGTGACCGCATTCTCGTGGAATGGGCCGTGGCCGACGCCGCGCTCGGCGCGCGCGTGCCGTTCCTGGTGCTGCAGCCGCTGGTCGAGAATGCCTACGAACACGGGCTTGGTGGAAGGGAAACGGGAGGACGCGTGCGGATCGAAGCGGCGCGCGCGGGCGAGCGGCTCCACCTCGTTGTCGAGGACGATGGGGCGGGGCTCGACGGGGAGGCAGGGTCGATCATCGGTCCGGGGAATGCGGGAACGGGCCGTGGCATCGGCCTGCGCAACACACGCGATCGCCTCGCACAGCTCTACGGCGAGCGCGCCTCGCTCGTACTGGAGCGACCGCCCGGTGGCGGCACGCGCGCGCTGGTGACGCTACCGTTCATCAATGGCTCGCACCGGAACGGGGGACCACGACCATGAGCGGAGCAAAGCGCGCGCGGAGTGAGGCGCTCCCCGCAACAGCGGGACGCACGTGGAAGGTGCTGGTGGCTGATGACGAGCCCCTCGCGCGGGCCCGCCTGCGCGCGTTGCTCGCGCGACACCCCGAGTTCGAGCTAACTGCAGAATGCGGCAGCGGTGCGGCCGTGCTCGCCGCGCTCCGCGATGGACCCGCCGACGTGTTGCTCCTCGACATCCGCATGCCCGGCCTCGATGGCATCGCGACCGTCGAGGCCCTCGCCCAGGAGGCGCCCTGGTCGGTGGACCGCCCACCGTGCGTCGTGTTCGTCACCGCGAGCGAGGAGCACGCGATCCGGGCGTTCGATCTCGATGCGGTGGACTACCTCGTCAAGCCGGTCGACATCGACCGGTTCGACCGGGCGATGCGGCGGCTGCTCGAGACGCTCGGCTCACCGTCCCGAGCCCCCGATGCCGGCGCCATCGCGTCGGCCGATGCGGCGCTCCGGGCCGCGCTGCAGGCCCTCCGTGGCGACGTCCCCGCGCCGACCAGCGATCCCGCGGGTGGCTCCGCCACCCATGCGCGCGGTGGGCCCGGCTTGGAAGGCGGGTATGCGCGGCGATTCGTGATCCGCGACCCCCAAGGGATGTACTTCGTGGCCGTCGCGGAGGTTGATCGTATCGAGGCGGAGGGCAACTACGCGGCGGTCGTCGCCGGGGGGCGACGCCACCTCGTGCGTGAATCGCTGCATGTCCTCGCATCGCGTCTCGACCCGGCGGAATTCGTCCGGGTGCATCGGTCGCATGTGGTGCGGATCGACCGGATTCGCCGGCTGGAACCCTGTGGCCACGGCGAGTACGAGCTGACGCTCGCAGACGGCACCCGGGTCACGTCGAGCCGGAGCTATCGGGAGGAGGTGCGGCGGTTGCTTGGCTGAGATGCAGCGCGTGTTGCGAGAGCGCAGGCGCGGGGTGTCGCGAGCGTGATCGCAAGGCCGTATAGCCCGAGCAGTCGGCTCATGGGCTGCTTTGTGGAGTCCTAACGAAAGGTTGAGCTGCGAGCGCGCTACAACCAGAGCGGCGAAGCCGCGACCGCAGAGCGCGACTGCTCCAAGCGCAGTTATGACGTGCGCAGGGTATACCTAGCCACGGAGCCGCGAGCGCCAGTAGCCGGGGCGTCGATGATGGTGGAGCACCGCCAACACCTCGATCACCTCGCCGCGGACCCAATAGACCACATCGTACGGGAATCCGGACACAGGCAAGCGTCGCGCAGCGGCCCGTGGACTTCCCACGTCTGGATGAACGAGCGCGAGGTCGGTCGTGCGACGCACGGCGTTCTGAAAGCGGCTGCCGAGTCCGGGCATGGCCGCCTCGTAGTAGGCGGCCGCCGCGACGAACTCGTCACGCGCCGCAGGGTGAAACGTGAGTGTCACCCGCGAAGTCGCCGCTCGACTTCGGCAAACACGTCAGCGGCCGGCACGCCCGCGACGCGGCCGGTCGCGAGGTCGTCCGCCCGCTGTGCGAGCTCGACATCCCACGCCGCCTCGGCGCCTGGTTCCACGTCCTCGAGACTCGCGAGCAGGAGCTGGGCCAGACGCACGCGGTCGCCGGTCGGGAGAGCCAGCAACTGGTCGGCCAGTGCACCGGAGAACGATCACCATGGCGGAGACCTCGAGGAGCTGGGAATGTATCGGCGCGCCGGGCAGGCCCCCACCGGGGGCCGACATCCGAGGAAGGCGAAGATGCCGACGAAGGGAGCCCGGCGGGGCGCGGTTCACCTGCGCCGGCCACGCACCCGCGCTTCGGCACGAACGCCGGCGTCGCGCCGGCTGACGTAGAAGATGTCGAGAAACCAATTGTCCGGATTCGCCCACTCCGCGTCATCGATCTCGCGTTGGAACATTGCAGCGACTCCGAGAAAGCGGCGGCACAACGCCAGTTTCTGCTGCGAGCGGACCGCCTGATGCCGTGCGCCACGCTGGTGGCGGGTCCGCGCGAGAGCAGCAAGTATCGTTAGGCAAGGCCCGCGCCGCGCGGATGGTGCGTCGCAACAGCCCATGGCGCAACCGAACGGCGACGGTTTACCGCCGAGTCGGTGCTCGCGCGCTCGGCGTCCGCGTCCTATACTCGGCGGACCCCAATCGACTTTTCCTGTCCCGTCTCCCTGTCATGCATCTTCCGCTGCATTGGCTCCGTGTCACCGCGTCGACGGCCCTCCTCGCCGCGTGTTCGGTGAAGACCGCGCCCGTGGCCGACCTCACGCCGGCGCAGGCACTGGCGACGTACGCCGTCACCAGGGACGTGGCGTACGGGACTGACCCGGAGCAAACCATGGACGTGTATGTGCCCCGAGAGGCCAGCCGCCCACGTCGCCCCAAATACACCGTGGTCTTCCTGCACGGCGGGGGCTACTACATCAGCGACAAGACCAAGGAGGAGCGCTACATCCGGCCGTACCTGCAACGAGGGGTCACCGTCGTCAACCTCAACTACCGGCTCAAGCGGGGAATTCCCGTCGCGACGGAAGACTTGACGCTTGCCCTGAACTTCCTGGCGAAGCAGCAGGCTTCCTATCCCATGAACCTGAAGCGGGTCGTGCTCTCGGGCTTCTCTGCCGGGGGCCACATCTCCAGCCTGGTGGCCGTGACGGCAAACGACCCCACGTACGCACATCCGTTGGCTCCGGGAATCGGCATTGCCGGCGTGGTCAACTTCTCAGGCCCGGTGGGCGGACTCGACGTGGTGGAGAAGGTGTTCATGGACCACTCGGTGCCGATCATGAAGGAAATCGGGATGGCCCTCTTCACCGAGACCGAGGGGTACGCGCCCAAGGAAGTGACCCGCAAGTACGAGCCCCTCACCTACCTGGACCCGAAGGACCCGCCGTTCTTCATCTGGCAGGGGAGGCAGGATGACCAGGTGCCGCCCGTCACGTTCGCCCCGTTCGTGGAGGTGCTCCAGCGAGACACGCGAAAGAACGTCGTGCTGTTCGTACCGGAGGGGCGCCACAGCCCCTCGGAGAGCGAGTTCGACGCGGCGTACACGCGGATCTTCGAGTTTCTCGATAGGCACTAGGACCGCGCGAGCATGGAGACCACAATCGATGACCGCAAACATCAGGGTCGCGATGCCAAGCACGCGAGCGAGTTGCGGTGGCCTGGGCGAGAAACGGAGATCTGCCATCGCCCCCTCTCCCGACGGCTGACTGGGTACGATACCGACCGATGGTAGTGGCGCCTAACGACGGGCGTTGTGCTGCGGCGCTTCAAACAATCGCGGCCGCGGGCGGGCACCGCAAGACGGAATCGTGTGCCTGAGCCGGCCGCTCGCGGCCGTTTCCACAGGCGCCGTCTGCACCAAGGCTGGGTTAGGCCGCTTGCGTACCTGTCTTCCCGGCTGCTCACCGCTGGATTACGCAGGACCGCGTGCTGGCCTAACGCGGCCGCCGCCGTATCCGCTGCCGTAACGAGTAGTCCAGACGACGAGCGCGGCGCAATCCTCCCTCCAGAATGGCAGCCGCGCAGTAAAACCGTGCACGCAACTCTCCATGCCCTCAAGATCGACTGGCCACGTTCGTGCCTCGAGCGGCCGACTTCGGGAAGAAGCGCCGGCCGATGATGTGCAGCAAGCACACCGGTGGCGATGCCCGCGCCGGCAGCATTGACATTCGCGCTCTACGAATGGTCCTATCCGGATCCAGTGATCTCCAACTCGAGGCGAGTGACCCTGGACGTGAGCGGAATGGTAAGCCTGACGCGATCGTCGCGCCGTTCCTGACCGCTTGTCATGATCACCTTCCGGTCGTGCCGCGCCACCCACGACCGATTCGTCGGCACATTCGCCACGTGCAGCGTCGCCTGCGCCGGCCGGCCGCCGCGACTACGCAGGGCCAGTTGGATGACCTGCCGCTCTGCGTCAAACTTGGCGCCAAGCACGTCTACGCCGCCAGAAACGTCCTCAGCGCGGGTTGCCGAAAGTGTTCCGGTCCGAACGGGCGGTTGTAAAGGCTCCACATGCCCTCACCGACGTTGAGCCGTGCGTAGGCCAGCATCGCATTGCCAGTCACCGGGTCCATGAACGTCATGTTGCCGGCGTCATCGTACGGCCGGTCGTGGCGCGGATAGTACAATGCGCCGCGATCCCACGTCGGGTTCATTGTACCGTCGGCGGCATAGAGGCCGCGGAGCGTCTCGGCGTCACCCATTTCCGAGATCCACATGGCAAGGTAGCCGAGGTCCGGGGTTCGCCAAGGGAAAGTCCGGTCCGGGGGGGGCGCCGCGCGGCCAGCGTCCCGGGCCGCGCGCGTGGCCATCACCTCGCGCGGTGATCGCAAAGTCATCAGGCCGTCAGGGCGCCGCTCGATCCACTCGACAACTTGTCCAGGATAGCGGGCCCGTACCACGTCGCGATTCCAGGCGTTCATCGCCGAGCCGGCCCAGGCATCGAACCCTCCGCTGCCCGCGTCCACCTTCTGCTCCTGGCGTACCATCCACGTCGAGATGACGTGGCCGTGCGCGTCCAGCATCCCCTTCTTCTCCCATGCTGCCCGGTATCCGGCCGTGGCCTGGTCGGCCAGGTTGGTCCCCTTCCGGATGTCGAAAAAGCGGAAGCCCAGGATCGGGAACTGATTGCAGACGATGAAGACGTTGTTCGGCTCACAGGGAATCCCGTGCCAGCCACTTGCCACCATCTGATCGTAGATGACCTGGTTGAGCGAGGCGTGGTTGTACTCATACGTCTCCGGCCCAAATCCGTAGAAGATCGGGTCATACCGGAAGGTGAGCGATCCTTTGGCGTCGTACTTGTCGTCGTTGAACAGGGTCGCGTACATGCCGACCATCGCGTGGAGATGGCCGCTGTACATGATGTTCTCGCTTTTCACCGGATCGGTCCATCCGTCACGGAGGACCTTGAGCCCCGGATCGAGTCGCGGACCCGAGCGGCTCGTCTCGCGCCAGTAACTCCATACCTCGCGCCGGAGCATCTTGTGAATCAGCTGGTCGAACGTCTTCCGGAAGAGGCCCGGGGCGGCGGGGAGGTGATGGTAGTGCGTCAGGCCGACTGCATACGCCATCTGGGCCAACTGATAGCGATAGGCGGTGAGGTCCTCCTGGCCGGGATCGTTCGATCCCATCATGGCCCACTCTCCGTCCGGAAGGGACGCGAGTCGCTCGATGTGGCGCAGATGGCCGAGCTGCTGTTCGGTGAGGAGAGGGAGCTCCGGTTCGGGCGCCATGGCCCGCGCAAGGCTCGACGTCCCGCGCACGAGAGGAAGGAAGGCGGCGGAGGCTATCGCTCCAGTGAGGAAGTCGCGACGTGAAGTAGACATCGAATCACGGGGTGTGAGGCTGATCGGGCGCACTCGAGAAGATGTCGCAGGTGATCAACACGAACAACCACGGAGGTCGCGGACTGCTTCGCGGCCTGCTTCGCGGCCTGCTTCGCGGCGTGCCCTCTGTCCTTCTGCCGGCGTTGGGTGTGGAATGCGAGTCGTTCTGTTACGCTGTCCCATTCCACCAGCGCTGGTCGCCGCCCGGTTGCTCGGCGCTTTTCTGACGTACTCTCGAGGAGAGGCGCGGGATGCGAGGGCGCCTCACGCTTCGGGCTTACATCGCTTCACTGGTTCGGCGGCCTAACGAGGCTGTCGGATAGGTCCGAACTCCGTCGCGCGGTCTGATTTCCCCCATGCCGAAACCATTGCCGGGACGGCGATCGCCAATCCTGGGGCACATGTGAAGCCCGAGTTCTCCACAACGCACGGGGCGCACGCGCCAGTCGACTTATCCTACAGCCTCAACGTGAAGCATCAGCTGCGGCCGAACGAAATAGAGCGAGCGAAGCGAGCGCACAATAGCTCGGCCGGGATCCTGCTCCAGTTTCGTTGACACTTGCTAGGGAGTTACGCCACGCCGGCTTCGTAGTCAACCGGCGACCGAAAGCCAAGCGCCGAATGCAGGCGCGTGTGATTGTAGTAGCGGAAGAAGTGCCGGAGCGTGCGCGGAGCGTTGCCTCGGTGGCGAAAGTGGCCCCGCGTACCACTTCCGCCTTGAACGAGTGAAAGAACGATTCCATATGGGCGTTGTCGCCCGGCCCGCTGACGCACGCACTCTGCTGGATGCCCAGGGCGACCAAGGTGTCCCGAAAGGGCGCCGCGAGATACTCCGTGCCGCGGTCGCTGTGGAAGATCAAGCCCGCGGACGGTCGCCGATGGCGCACCGCGGTCTGCAGCACGGCCCGGGTGACGCTGGCATCGCGCCGCCGCCGAAGCGTCCACGCCAGGATACGGCGCGAGTAGCGATCCATCACGACGGCGAGATAGCGCCACTCGCCGGCGGCGACCAGATAGGTGATGTCGCCCACCCACACCTGATTAGCGCTGCACCCGCGTCGCGCGCACGCGATTCGGGCGCTGGTCGTAGAAGCGGTGGGTGCCGACCTTCCGGCGGTAGCCTCGTACGGCTTTCGCCCGCAGTCCCGCCGTGCGCATCAGGCGCGCCACGCGACGCCGGCTCACGACCCACGCCTCGCCCCGCAGCAGGTGGTGGATGCGCGGGCTGCCGTATCGTCCCTGGTGTCGTATGAAGAGTCGCGTGATCGCCGTGAGGAGTCGCCGGTCCTGTTGCGCATGCGCGCTGCGCGGGCGACGACACCAGGCGTAGAACCCCGCCGGGGTCACCCGAAAGCGCCGACACAGGCGCGTCACGGCGTACGGGCCCGCTGGGTGTCGATGAAGGCGAACGCTTCTGCCTTCGAACGGAACAGAACCGAATGGCTTTTTTTAGGAGGTCGTGCTCCTCCTGTAGCAGCGCGTGCGCGCGCTCGAGGGCTTGGAGTTGCGCCAGCTCGCGGGACGGCCCCGACGGCGCGCGACGCGGCAACCGCCCGCGAATCACACCATCGCGCACTTCCTTCCGCCAGCGCGACAGCATGAAGGGGTGCAGGTCGAGCCCCGCCGCCACGGTCTTCACCTGCATGCCCGGGCGCTGCGTCATCCGCACCGCCGTCAGCTTGAACGCCTCGCTGTACTTCCGAGTCTTCCGCGGTCCCGCGCGTGCCATGGGACACCTCCGAGTTCAGTTAGGTGGAAGTGTCAACCAAAGTGGAGCAGGTTCCGCGGTCTGTTGCAGCGCCCGTTAGCGAGCGGGGCGCCGATCGAGCGCGGCGAATCCGGACGGTGCCTGCTGCGCGAGGTCGACGATGCCGAGGAAGGCCTCGTTGGTGCCAGTGAGAAAGGCGGTGCCGTATGCCGCGATGTCGGCGGCGAGATCGCGGAAGGAATCGAGAGGATCGGAACGGAAGCCCGGATAGCGCGCCGCACCACGCGGAGCAACCGCGCGCATGAAAGCTACGTGCGGCAGGGCGTGCTCCCCTAGGCGGTATACGACGTCGCCAAGAGAGTGGCGCGTACTGAACTCCAGGCAACGCGAGTCGCGGACAAAGGCTCCTTGGGCGAAGCGGCCACCGCTGCCGCGGTCGACCACGCCGGGGATATACTCGAACCCGTGCGCAGTGAGCAGCGGCGCGAGCAAAGCAGCGCCTTCGTCGCGCATATGCGTCGGATCCACGTCTGCCTCCTTCGGCTCGCTAACGTTGAGCATCAGCTGCGGCCGAATCAAATAGAGCGAGCGAAGCGAGCGCACAACGGCTCGGCCGTCTGCTGCATGCAGTGTTAAGCCGCACGCTCATGTGAGCTCGGTCCATCGGTGGTCGGCGAAGCGCGCAAAGCGAAGGAGTAGCAACAGGGAATGAAACGCCTCCTCCTCGTCAATCTGCTGATCGGTGGCATGTGCGGCTTCGTCGCGCCAGTAGCGAAGCAGCTCAACGAACGAATCGAGCTGCCGCTGAACGACGGCATTCTGCTGTCGCTGCAGAAACTGCACAAGTTTCGCCGTGCCACTAGTCTTTCGATAATCCGAGAGCACGCGAGACTCATCGTGCGTCTTCGCAACTGCCAAGGAAAGGAGAATCGACTCGGCCGCCGCACCGCTCATCACGCAGCATGAGAAGTACAGTCCGCCCGCATAGCAGCGAAGAGCCTCCGTTGCGCGCGGAGCGAATGAGTCACGGAACCTGTCGCCGTGCGAAAGAAGGTGCTTGGCAAAGCGCGCGTGCTCCGACGGCTGAGGAGTGGCCTCGTCGGGGGACGAGATGCGGGATTCGCCGAGAATGGTCAGGCGGAACTCGTCGCCCGGAAAGCGGAGCTGACCTTTGGCCGCGAGCATGCCCGGCGCTAGGACGCCGCGACGTACAAGCTCCCACGCAGCAATCACGAAGGGGGCGGTGTTCGTCGTCTCGTCGAGCTGAGACACCGACGACCTCTGTGAGGGGTCTCGCGCGATTTCGCGGAGACGGTCCTGGATGACAGAGCGGATGCTGAACTGGAACCCGGGATCTGTGGAGTTGTGGAAGCTGCGAGCGTGACTCTGCCAGCGCGTACGGAGCCACTCAATCAGGAAGGCGAGTGCATCGTCCGGCGATATCGTCGGAAGTCGTATGACAGTCGTCACGATGAATGATGGGTGGCGGCTTAACGCTGGCTTCTGTTGCGAGCGGACCGCGCGATCTGTCGCGTGGCGCGGATAGTCGGTCCGCTCGTCAACAGCAAGCATCGTAAGGCCCGGACGACCGGACAGTGCGTCGGAATGGCCCCTCGCGCAACGGAACGGTGACAGGGAGCGGCCGAGTCGGACGTATTCTCGGCGCTCCCCGGTCCCGGAGCGCGCATGCCCGATGCGGCCCCGGCGGCGCGTGGCGTCTACAAGCCCCGACGTCCGCAAGCGTCGCCGCTCTTTCGGCTGGTGTCAGACCATCTGCATCGCCTGCAGACGGTGTACGACGACCGCTTTGCGCGCGAGTACGGCCCGTGGCGCTCCGTGGTCGCGCAGGTCGCCGAGAAGTTCCTCGCGTGTGGCATCCTCGACCACGGGTTCGCGCGCATCCGCTGCACTGCGTGCGCGCACGAGTACCTGCTCGCGTTCTCGTGTAAGTGCCGCTACTTCTGTCCGAGCTGCCACGCGAAGCGGCTCGCCATCTGGACGCAGTGGCTGGACACCACGCTCCTCGCGCCCGTGCCGCACCGGCAGGTCGTGCTCACCATCCCGAAGCGGCTGCGCGCCTACTGTCTCTACCGCCGCCGCCTGCTCGGCGAGATCGCCCGCGTCGCCGCCCGCACCGTCACCGCCGCCATTCGCACGCTGACCGGCGAGCGCGACCTCGCGGTCGGCATCGTCGCGTGCCTGCAGACGCACGGCTCCCGGGCCAACTGGCATCCGCACCTGCACCTGCTCGTCACCGACGGCGGCTTCCGGCCGGACGGGACCTTTGTCTCGTGGCCCGCCCACGATGCCGCGCGACTGACGGAGGCGTTCCGCCGCGCCGTCCTCCGGCTCTTCGTCCGCCTCGCGCTGTTCGATGAGGAGCAGGCCGCCGGGATGCTCACCTGGCCGCACTCGGGGTTCCACGTCCATACGGCCGTCTGGGTCCCCGAGGACGATCGCGCGTTCGCGACCCGCCTCGCGCGTTACTGCGCGCGGAATCCCGTGGCGCTGGAGCGGCTCACCTACGACCGCGCCGCCCACGCGGTGACGTATCGCTCCGACAAGTCCGAGGGCCCGACGGCGGGCACCGAGACCGTGGACCCGCTGGAGTTCCTGGCCCGGGTGCTGGTGCACATCCCCGACAAGGGCCAGGTCACCACGCGGTACTATGGCTGGTATGCCAACCGTCCCCAGGGCATGCGGCTGAAGGCGACGCCCGGCGCCGCCGGGCCGCCCGCGATCGTGCCCCGCGCCCCGCCTGGCGCCGACCGAGGTGGCCCGCCGATGGGCGCCGCTCCTGCAGCAGATCTTCGAGGTCGACCCACTCGCGTGTCCCACCTGCCGCGGCGCGATGCGCGTCGTGGCGTTCATTACGCAGTCGTCGGTCATCGACCAGATCCTCACCCACCTCCGCACCCGCGCCGTGCCCGCGCCCCACCCCGGCGCCCGGAGCCCGCCATCGACGCGGGCCCCTGCGAGCCGGAGCCCCGCGCGCGCCCGCGCCCGGTCGCCGACGCCCCGCCGCCCGGCTGAGGACGCCCCCCCACCCCCCGCCCCACGCGGGGGCGGTCGGCGTGGGCGGCGGTACCACCGGTCCGTCAGATGAGCCGCCCAGGTTCGACCACCCATGGTGCCGAAGGTCGTGACCGACGTTCCCCCGGCGCTCACGGCACCAGAACGAGATCGATGGCCTCCCCGCCGCCCGCCACGAGGCGCTGGCGAGGTCGGCGATCGCGCGCTATGGTCGACGCATAGCCGACTCGCGCCGATCGAAATTCCTATCCCGCTATCCCGACCGTCCAACTTGCGTCCCAGTTGACGTTGAAGCCGCCCAGGCCACCGGCGAGCGCACGGTTCTGCCCCGGCACGGCGGCGCCGCCGCCTTCGCCTTCCCGGATCACCTGTCCATCGTACTCCACTCCCGCCGGCGTGGTGGCGAAGACGAAGCCATTCTGGCGGTCGTGATAGGTGTCGAAGATCAGCGCGATGTGGTCGCTGTTGGAAAGCGTGACATCGCGGATCTTCTCGCCGGGCACGATCTGGCTCGGCTCGCGATCGTACATCCGCGCGGCGATGTAGAGCGACTGTCCATCAGTCGCGAGCCGCACGTCAGTGCGTTCCGTGGCCGGCACGCCTTCATTGAGCTCACGCTGCAGGAAGTCGGTGATCGGCACTGCCTGCTGCCACATCGGTTCGTCCAGCCGGCCATCGATCTGTGGCGGCGTGGTGATCTTCAGCGCGCGAGCTTCCGGGAGCGGGCGGGCGCGGGCGGCGCGGGCGAAGGAGTCGGCGCGGGCAGCGTCAAGGCGGACGGGGGCCGGCGTCGCCCCCTGAGCCCGGGCATCCGCCGGGAGCAGGGCCAGAGCGCTGACTGTCAGCGTTGCCAGAACGCGGACCAGCCACGGAGTGTGACCGACGACTGCTGGGACGCGCGAATGCGCCATGCGACGATTCCGGAGGACAGTGCGGTGTGAGCGACGCGGGCGGTGCATCAGCGTCGGGGAAATATGCGAGAGAGCGTGTATTGCACTACGCAGGTGGCGAATCGAGTGCTGAACGGCATCCGGCGGCGCAACGGCCACGGGTCCCTGCAGCGTCGATGGCGCGACGACAGGAGGTCGGCGGCGCGCCGGCGCCAGCGAGACGCGCGCCACCACGGCTCACATACAGGTCCCCGGCTGCGTCGGCGGCTTCGATTGACCCGCGTGCGTGTCGGGGCCCGCATCCCACTCCGCTGCGAGAACGCCATACATGACGACCGACTCGAACTTCCCCCACCGAAAACAGGCATCGCGCTGTACGCCCTCATGTTGCATGCCGAGCTTCTGGAGCACGCGTCCGACGCCGGATTGCGAGAAGTGCCGCCCGAATGCCCGGTGCAGCCGGATGTCGGTGAAGCCGCGGCGATGACTGCGCGCGCGGCCTCCGTGGCACCCATGCCCCGAGGAGTCGACGCCGATCCAATAGCCGACTTCACCGTGCCGGTGCGCCTCGGAAATCTTCAGACTGATGGCGCCGAGCAGCGTGTCCGGCGTGGTGCTGGCGCAGATTGCGAGCGTCAGGTTCTCGCGGTGAGCCCATGCGTCGCGGTGCGTCGCAATCCAGTCCGCCGCGCCGCCCGCGGGATACGGGTGCGGAATGGTGAGCGTGGCATCGGCAACTTCCCAGACGCCGGCCAGGCGTTCGACGGACGGGGGCGTCTGACAGGTTGAACGGGCGCAGGACCAGCCGGTCGGTAGAGAGCGTGGGCAGCTGTGTCATGAAGAAGGCGGTTGTGTCGCGATTTGGCCTTGAGGGACACGTAACAGCCGACACCGCCCGTCGGTCACGGCTCGCGCCGTCCTCGAGCTGGGAATATACTCGAGCGACCCCTACCGAAACGCCCGATGCCCTCGGCAACGCACGCCGCCTTTCGCTACACCGACACGCTCGCCTATCTCGATCGCGTGCGTCAGGGCCTGCCGCCGGTGATCATCTGCTGTGCGGTGAACGGTGGTGTGCAAGGCAAGGAAGTGAATCCCGCCATCCCGGAATCGGCTGAGGAAATCGCCGACGCCGTGAATGCGGCGTACCGCGCCGGCGCCGCCATGGTTCACGTGCACGCGCGTGATCCCGACGATCCACCGGAGCCGGCCCGGACTGCGCACGACTGGCAACAGCTGGTGCGCCTGATTCGTGATCGCTGTCCCGAAGTGATCATCAATGTCACCACGGGTGGCAGCGTGGGCATGACGGACACCGAGCGACTCGCCAGCCTCGAAAGCGGTGCCGAGATGGCGTCGCTCAACCTCACGCCCGACATGAGCCTCGTGCGCACCCGTGAGCGACGTGCACCACTGCGCTCGCCACGCGCGGCCACCGAGATCGACGACTGCTGGCCGGTCACGTTCGGGATGGTGGAGACGTTCGCGCGCGAGATGCAATCGCGCGGCATCAAACCGGAACTGGAGACGTATCACTCGGGGGGCGTCGCCGTCGTCCGGCACCTGATCGACAGAGGCCTGATTGCGGCACCCTACTGGATACAGACCGTCATGGGCTATCAGGCCGCCAGTCCGCCCACGGTGCAAGCGGTGCTCGACCTGCTGCGCGACTTCCCCGATGACACCCTCTGGCTCTGTTCCGGCATCGGACCGCATCAATTGCCCCTGACCACGCTCGCGCTGCTCATGGGCGGCCATGTGCGCGTCGGACTCGAGGACAACATCTACTACCGCCGCGGCGAACTGGCTGACAGCAATGCGCAGCTCGTGGCGCGCACGGCACGTCAGGCGAAGGAACTCAATCGGGCAGTCGCAACACCTGCCGAAGCACGCGCGATGCTTGGGCTTCCGGCCTCCGCCGCGTACGAGACATCTGTGCACCCATCCGCCACCAACCCGGGATTCACCCAATGAACCGAATCTCCACGCTGGGATTGCTCGCCGCACTCACGGTGCCATGCAGCATCGTCGCGCAAGGTCGTGAGACCGACACGCTCAGCATATCTTCGCCGCTTGCGCGCGTCGCGTACCTCACGCAGCTCGATCGCCTCGACGACACACGCAGTGATGATGCACGCTGCAGCGCCGCCGCATCGCTGAACGCCTTCGTGTTGCTCGGTGGCAGCGTCGATTCGGTCGCACGCCTCTTCGGGTTGCCACTCGATCGTACGATCGGCACCGCACACCGCGTGCAGGAACGACTCTACCTGCACGCCGATGTGGACGGAGTGGCCGGTGTCATTGGATCGACCAAACCGGTGATCGACGCGACCGGAGCCATCGTCGCATCACGACGCTCTGCAGGCGACGAGTTCCATCGCGTGCTCGACGTACTCGGCCTGCGTGCCGAGCCACTCTTTGGCGCCACGATGGCCACGGTTGCTGCCAGGGAGCGCGCGGTCACCGACTATATGCGTCGCACTGCGAACCCGGTGTTCATCGTTGGTGCCGATGCCGACCTCAGTCGCGGCGCACGCCCGAGCCGTGCGCCCACGGCAGGATCGGCCAATCACTACATCGTCATTGCCCGCGTCGACGGCGTCTGGCAGAAGGTGGATAGCTGGTACCGGGCCGGCCAGCAGACCGTCTCGCGCCTGACCGAGGCCGAGGTGCGTGGCTTCCTGCACCAGACGCCCGTCACGCCGTGGGGCGTGGTCCGCGACGCGAATATCGCGCTCCGACTGCCGACACCCGGATACGATGGTCCGCCAGAAGGCCGCGATCTGATGAGTGCTGCCAAACGCGCGACAGTGGCCGCGAGCAGCGCCGCGACGCCGCTCGTGCCACTCGATCTCTTCCGGCTCGAGACGGTGAACGAACCGCAGCTCTCGCCGGATGGCACGCGCGTGGTGTACGTGCGTCAGAGCTTCGACATCATGCGCGACCGCAAGGTGACGCAGCTCTGGCTGGTGAACGCCGACGGATCGATGCATCGGCGGCTGACGGCCGGCGACGGCAACGAACGTGCGCCACGGTGGACCCCGTCGGGTGATGCGGTCATCTATCTGTCGAGCGTGGATGGCACGACGCAGATGTATCGTCGTGATGTGGCGAGTGAACAGACCGTTCGCCTTGCGAAGCTGCCATCCACGCCGGAATGGTTCACGATCTCACCCGACGGATCACAGATCGCATTTGCGATGCTCGTCGCCACACCACCTCGCGTTCCCGCGGGGATGCCGACTGCGCCCGCCGGTGCGACCTGGGCACCATCCGCGATCGCGGCCACTGACGTTCGCTATCGCAGCGATGGCGCCGGCCTGCTGCCCAGCGGTCGCACCGAATTGTTCGTCGTGCCAGCCACGGGGGGAACGGCACGCAAGGTCACCGCTGGTGGCGTGCTGCAGTACGGGCGTGCGTACGGTGCGACCCCGGGTATCTGGACGCCCGATGGTGCGGCGCTCATCGTTACCGCCAACGGGAACCCGTCGCCCGATCTCACATCGCGTTCGTCAGACCTGTTCGAAGTGCGCGTCGCCGATGGCGACGTGAAGCCGGTATTCCGTCGCCGCGGGACGAATCGTTCGCCGGCGATTTCACCCGACGGCAAGTGGCTCGCCTTCGTCAGCGTCGCGGACTCCGGGCACGCCTGGACACAGCCGCGACTCTGGCTGGTCCCACGCACTGGTGATGCAAAACCGAAACTGCTCTCGGCTGGCTTCGACGCTGCGATCGACAGTCCAGCGTGGCTTCCCGACGGCAACGGTCTGTTGTTCCTGGCCGATCGCGAAGGACGGGCCGGTCTCTGGCGTATCGCGCTCGATGGCACCACAACGTTGGCGGCCGACTCACTCGCCAGCGATCTCGACGCGTACGGCGGCGGTCAGGCATTCTCGATGAGTCGCAGTGGTGCGCTGGCAATGACGCGCGGATCGCCAACCGTACCGGGTGATGTCTGGTTCGCGACGACTGCTGGCACTCTCACGAAGCAGCTCACGGCCGTCAACGACGATGTGTTCGCTGATCGGCGGGCGGGGCAGGTCTCGTCGTTCTGGGCGAAGTCCTCGAAGGATGGCCAGCGCTTCCAGTCGTGGATCATCACGCCGCCGGGCTACACGCCGGGCAAGAAGTATCCGACGATCCTCGAGATTCACGGCGGTCCGTTCGCCGCGTATGGTGATCGCTTCGACATCGAGAAGCAGTGGATGGCCGCGCAAGGCTACGTCGTGCTGTATGTGAATCCTCGCGGGTCGACAAGCTATGGCGAAGCATTCGCACGATTGATCGACAAGACCTATCCCGGTGACGATGCCGATGACCTCCTGACCGCGGTCGATTCCGTCGTGGCACGAGGCCTGGCTGATCCCGCGCAGCTCTACGTCACCGGTGGCAGTGGTGGCGGACTCCTGACCGCGTGGCTCACGGCGCGCACCACGCGTTTCCGCGCGGCGGCGGTGCTCTACCCCGTCATCGACTGGACCAGTGAAGTGCTCACGGCCGACAACGGCTCGCACTTTCAGGGACACTGGCTGCGCGGCGCGCCGTGGGAGAATCCCACGCACTACTGGGCGCAGTCGCCGTTGTCGCGCGTGGCCAGTGTGCAGACGCCGACGCTCGTGATGGGTGGCGACGGCGACTACCGCACGCCGTTCGGGCAATCCGAGGAGTGGTTCACCGCGTTGCGTCTGCGCGGTGTGCCGACGGAGCTGGTGCGCATTCCCGGAGAATCACACGGCGCGCGTGACCGGCCCAGCCACCACATCGCGAAGGTGGCGTACATCACCGACTGGTTCACGCGCCATCGCGACACGCCATGCTGCGCCTTACCAGCGGCTGAAAACACCGCCGCGCTGACCGCCTTCGCCGACTCCGCCGCGCGCGGCGACTTCGGCTACGTGGACGCGGTGCACGTGGTGCGCAACGGAGTGCCGCTGATTTCGCGCACCTTTCCTCGCAGTTACGAGGGGGTGTATGCGATGAAGAAGCCGCCCGGTGTGTTCAACTATCAGGACCCGAACTGGCATCCCTTCTATCAGGGTCGCACGCTCCACACGCTGCAGTCGGTGAGCAAGAGCATCGTGTCGCTGGTCTACGGTGTCGCGATCGCCCGCAAGGACATCGCGACCATCGATCAGCCGATCGCGCAATTCATCCCGGCGCATGCAGCGGCGTTCCGTGACTCGGTGCGCCGTAAGATCACGATCCGGCACCTGCTGACGATGACGTCCGGCATCAGCTGGCCCGAGGGAGGTGGCTACGGCAGTGATGACGACATCACGCAGCGCATGGAGAACAGCAGTGACTGGGTGTCATTGGTCCTCGCCCAGCCGATGGAGACCGAGCCAGGCACGAAGTACCACTACAACGATGGTGCGGCGGCGCTGCTGGCCGAGGTGTTCCGCGGTGCCACGGGTGTGGACCTGCAGGTGTACGCCGAGCGGCATCTCTTTGCACCACTCGGCATCACGCGCTTTCACTGGAAGCGATCATCGGGCGGCCTGACCGATTCCGAGGGTGGCCTGTATCTCGAGCCCGCGGATCTGGCGAAGCTCGGCCAGCTGATGCTCGATCAGGGCATGTGGAATGGCACCCGGCTGGTGAGTGCGGAGTGGGTGGCGGAGTCGGTGCGCGGCCAGCAGCCGGTGAAGCCCGGGCAGCCACCGGCCCGGGTCAACTACGGGTTGATGTGGTGGACCGTCGGTCCGGGCGTGCTGCAGGATTCCGGAGCGTACTTCGGGTGGGGTTATGGCGGGCAGTATGTGTTTGTGTTTCCGAAGACGCGTACGGTGGCGGTGCTGAACCAGTGGATGTTCCAGGGGCAGGAGATTCAGCCGATCGCGTTTGCGCGGCGGATTGAGCGTGCGATTTCGACGATGCCGTGACTTCGCCCGATGCACAAACCCGGAGCGTGGTGTCCCACACGCTGCGCGATGTCCCCGCGCAGCGTGTGGTGGTTGGCACCGGGCCGGATGCGATCACGCTGAATGTGCGTGTCGGCACCAACACGGGGCCACCCGTGCTCCTGTTGCACGGTCATCCGCAGACGCACCTGATGTGGCATCGCCTCTGGCCGTTGCTGGCGCCGCATTTCACGCTGGTTGCGCCTGATCTGCGTGGGTACGGCGACTCCGGCAAACCCGCCGGCTCTGCCGATCACGCGACCTACAGCAAGCGCGTCATGGCCGCCGACCTCGTCGCACTCATGGAATCGCTCGGCCACCATCGGTTTCTTGTGGTCGCGCACGATCGAGGCGCGCGCGTGGCGCACCGCCTCGCGATGGACGATCCGGCGCGCGTGCGTGCGATGGTTCTGCTCGACATCGCGCCGACGCTGGCGATGTACGAACAGGCGAGCGACGCCTTCGCTCGCGCATACTGGCACTGGTTTTTTCTCATTCAGCCGGCTCCGTTGCCTGAAGCGCTGATCGGTACGAACGGGGCGCTCTATGTACGCAGCATCCTGGGCGGTCGTCACGCCGGTCTCGGCCCATTTCCCGCCGACGTGCTCGCAGAATACGAACGGTGCGCGAGCGACCCGGCCACGATCCACGCGATCTGCGAAGACTATCGTGCGTCCGCCAGCATCGACCTCATGCACGACCGTGATGACCGCACGGCTGGTCGTCGGCTGCGCGTGCCTCTCAGGGTCCTCTGGGGGCAGCACGGCGTCGTGGCCCGGTGCTTCGATGTGCTGCACGAGTGGCGACGCGTGGCTGAAGCGGTTGATGGACGCGCACTCGATTGCGGCCACTATCTGGCGGAAGAAGCACCCGACGCGCTCTGCTCCGACATCCTGCCATTCCTGACGACCTACGCGCACTGACATGAGCCATCACTATCGAATCGCCAGCATCCCCGGCGACGGCATCGGCGTTGAAGTCCTGCCGGAAGGCATGCGAGTCGTTGATGCCGTCTGCCGGCGGCACGACATCACGGTGACCTGGGAGCACAAGCCATGGGCCAGTTGTGCGTGGTACGCCGCGCACGGCGAGATGATGCCGCCGGACTGGCGGGCGCAGCTCCTGGGCACCGACGCGATCTTCTTCGGAGCGGTGGGCTGGCCTGCCACGGTTCCGGACCACATCTCGCTCTGGGGCAGCCTGCTGCGTTTCCGGCGGGAGTTCGACCAGTACGTGAACCTGCGTCCGGTGAAACTGATGCCCGGCATTCCTTCGCCGCTGGCTGGGCGGGCACCGGGCGACATCGACTTCTATGTCGTCCGCGAGAACACGGAGGGCGAATACTCCAGCATCGGCGGACGGATCTTCGAAGGACGGAGCGCGAGACCGTCATCCAGGAAACCGTGATGACGCGGACGGGCGTGGATCGTGTCCTGAAGTTCGCATTTGAGATGGCGCAGCGGCGCCCGAAGCGGCATCTGACATCCGCCACCAAGAGCAACGGCATCTCGATCACGATGCCCTATTGGGATGAACGCGTTGTCGCGATGTCGGCGCATTTTCCCGATGTGAAGGTGGACAAGTTCCACATCGACATTCTGACCGCGCACTTCGTACAGCACCCCGACTGGTTCGACGTCGTGGTGGCCAGCAACCTGTTCGGAGACATTCTCCGATCTGGGGCCGGCGTGTACCGGCACCATCGGCATCGCACCGAGTGCGAACATCAATCCTGAGCGACACTTCCATCGCTGTTCGAGCCCGTGCACGGCTCGGCCCCGACATCGCCGGTCGTGGTATTGCGAATCCGATCGGTATGATCTGGTCCGGCGCACTGATGCTCGAACACCTTGGCCACGCCGAGGCGGCGGCTGAGGTTTTGCAGGCGATCGAGCGCGTGTTGTCCGACCCGCATTCGCCACGCACGCCGGACATGGGTGGCACAGCCGGCACGGCTGACGTCGGGCGGGCGATCGCGGCAATGCTGTGAGCCGGTTGCGGATCGCGCTTCCGCTGCTCGCCGGACTCGGGCTGGCGCTTCTGTCGCCACCCGACGGACTCGCGCCGCACGCATGGCGCTACTTCGCGGTCTTCGTCACGGTGATCCTGGCGCTCATCACCGAGCCATTGCCCGCCGCCGCAGTCGGATGGATCGGCGTGACGTTCGTGGCCGTCACCGGCGTCCTGTTTTCGCCGGCGCAGCATGCGGATCCTGCGTTCAAGGCACCGGCAGAAGCCATCAAGTGCGCGCTGGCCGGTTTCTCCAACGCCACCGTCTGGCTGATCTTCGGCGCGTTCGTCTTTTCACTCGGCTACGAGAAAACGGGACTCGGCCGCCGCATTGCGCTGTTGCTCGTCAGAAAGCTTGGTGGGCGCACGCTCGGCCTCGGGTACGCGATCACACTCGCGGATCTGGTCCTCGCACCGTTCACGCCGTCCAACACGGCTCGCAGCGCGGGTGCCGTCTATCCGATCATCAGGAACATTCCGGCGCTCTACGGTGCGGGCCCTGACGAATCGCCGCGCAAGATCGGCGCATACCTGATGTGGGTGGCCTTCGCCAGCACCTGCGTGACGAGTGCCATGTTCGTCACCGCGCTCGCACCGAACCTGCTGCTCGTCAACATCGTTCGGGATCGGGTCGGGATCGGGATCACGTGGACGCAATGGTGCCTCGGATTTCTCCCGATTGGAGTTCCGCTGCTGGCGGCACTGCCCTGGCTCATCTTCCGGCTGTTTCCACCGGAGATCACGTCGAGCGAGGAGGTCCCCGCGTGGGCAGCCCGCGAACTGGTTGCGATGGGGCGCGTGACGCGTGCTGAGCGAATCATGGCGGGCCTGGTCGGTCTGGCGCTCGTGTTGTGGATCTTCGCCGGTCGCTGGATCGACCCCACAACGACCGCGCTTGCAGTGATCGCGCTGCTCCTGATCACTCGCACGATCACGTGGGATGATCTGGTCGCGCACAAGCCCGCGTGGAACATCCTCGCCTGGTTCGCCACGCTGGTGGCGCTCGCGGACGGCCTCAGTCGGGTGGGTTTCATCAGCTGGTTCGGGCAGCGTGCGGCCACGGTGCTGTCCGGGTATCCGCCGACCTTCGTGATGTTGATGCTCGTCGTGGTGTTCTTCCTGATCCACTATCTCTTTGCCAGTCTCACCGCGCACACGACCGCGCTGCTGCCCGTCGTCCTGGCCGCCGGTGCAGCCGTGCCGGATCTGCCGATGCAGCCGTTCGTGATGCTGCTTGGCTACTCGCTCGGATTGATGGGTGTGCTGACGCCATATGCCACCGGACCAGCGCCGGTGTACTACGCCTGCGGATTTCTCGATCGTCGCGACTTCTGGCGCCTTGGGCTGGTGTTCGGCGCGATCTTCCTCGCCGCGTTGCTGGCGCTTGGAGCGTGGATGCTGGTGATGATGTGAACGACGTGTTGGTCGGGGCACTGCACCGTCCGGCGGGGAACGGCCGGCGGGGTGGCCGCAAGCTTCCCCGGAGGCAGGGCCACGAACAGTCAGACTTCGGATCGGTTTGACGTCCCCCCGGAAAAGGTGTGTGTAGGACGGGTAAGCCTACGCGGCCTCGGGGGAGCTGCCCGTCAGGCTGATCCTATTGACCAATTCGGCAGCTCCCACCGCAAGACTTATTCGGGCAACCCGTCCAATCACAAGAACGCAAGTCATGCGGGCAGCAGGACAATCGAACGAGCAAGCGCATCACTAACTGCGTCAAGCAAAAAGTACATAGATCTAAAGTTCGTACCGCGCAAACTGGACACGGAGTTTCGCGCTTCCCACCTTGACAATCGCATCACCCTTTCCCACAAGCAACTCTGCACCTCCCTCGTCCAATACAACACGACTTTCTGTGCCCGTGTTGACGCGCAGCGCAATCCTACCGGGCAGATTCCCCTTGACCACGGTATTCACAACCTGAACGACTGGCTTCTGTGTCGAAACAATGACGTGAATGCCGGCCGCACGGGCCTTCTGCGAGAGACGCTGTAGGCACTTCTCGATCTTCTTTCGATCACCATCGTCGCTGACAAGATCCGCGTACTCATCAAGAACGATAATCCATCGTGCGATCGTTTCGCCTGTCGCTCGATAGTCCTCGACACTCCGGACCAATGGGCCGGCACGCCGAAATTGCTCGTACCGTCGATCCATTTCGGAGACAGCCCCTTCGAGTAGCTCAATCGCGTCTTCGCTGGTCCATCCTATCCGACCACCGGAATGCGGAAGTTTTGCAAGACTCGTCAGTTCTGTTTGTTTTGGATCGACAAGATGAAGCTCCAGCTCATCCGAGTCATAGTAGCGAGCGGCGCCGTGGAGAATCGTCAGCAGAGCCTCAGACTTCCCACTCCCGGTCACGCCGGCGATTAGCAAGTGTGGTGAATTGGAGCTCGCAAGATCGATCTGGACGATGTTACCGGCTACGTCCTCGCCGAGCGGGATCGCAAACTTTCCACTGCCTCGCCGCCATCTTGACCACATGTGCACCGCATCGACGAAGTAGCGCTCCGCGTCAGCCTTCGGGACAGTAAGGAGAATCTTTCCCAAGTGCGTCGAGCATCCGATAAACGCGTCCGCTGGAAGCTTGAGGCGAAGCTTGAGGTTGTCGAGCTGTGCCTCAACCCTACTAACCGACACACCGTATGCGGGCGACACTGCGTACTCGACAAACGCCGGACCTTCCTGATAGGGAATCTCACCTGCGGGCCGAATAACCTTTACACCGAACTCACTCAGCGAAGACAACAGCGAAGCATACCGAGACTCAAGCGTCTGCTTGCCAAGCAACCTATGGACAACAGGCTGAACCTCCGGCGCCGAATCCGCGTCGCGATGAAGCTCATGCTGACTTTGAAGCTGATGACTGTCCTGTGGAGCGGCTCACCTACGACCGCGCCGCCCACGCGGTGACGTATCGCTCCGACAAGTCCGAGGGCCCGACGGCGGGCACCGAGACCGTGGACCCGCTGGAGTTCCTCGCGCGAGTGCTCGTGCACATTCCGGACAAGGGGCACGTCACGACGCGGTACTATGGCTGGTATGCGAACCGCCCCCGCGGCATGCGGCTGAAGGCGACGCCCGCCGCCGCCGGGCCGCCCGCGATCGCGCCCGCGCCTCGCCTCGCGCCGACCGAGGTGGCCCGCCGATGGGCGTTGCTCCTGCAGCAGATCTTCGAGGTCGACCCACTCGCGTGTCCCACCTGCCGCGGCGCGATGCGCGTCGTGGCGTTCATTACGCAGTCGTCGGTCATCGACCAGATCCTCACCCACCTCCGCACCCGCGCCGTGCCCGCGCCCCACCCCGGCGCCCGGAGCCCGCCATCGACGCGGGCCCCTGCGAGCCGGAGCCCCGCGCGCGCCCCGCGCCTGGCCGCCGACGCCCCGTCGCCCGGCTGAGGACGCCCTCCCCACCTCCCGCCTCCACGCGGGGGCGGTTGGCGTGCGCGGTGGTACCACCGGTCCGTCAGATGAGCCGCCCAGGTTCGACCACCCAGGGTGCCGAAGGTCGTGACCGACGTTCCCCCGGCGCTCACGGCACCAGAACGAGATCGATGGCCTCCCCGCCGCCCGCCACGAGGCGCTGGCGAGGTCGGCGATCGCGCGCTATGGTCGACGCATAGCCGACTCGCGCCGATCGAAATTCCTATCCCGATCCGCCACGCTTCGATCTTCTCGATCGCATCTTCGATCGACTCGAACTGCATCACGTTCAGGCACTCATCGCGCAGCCGCCCATTGAACGACTCTATGTGCCCGTTTTCAGTGGGTTTTCCGGGATGGATGAAGTCGAGCTTCACGCCTCGCCGATACGCCCATTCTTCGAGCACTTTCGACGTGAACTCCGTGCCGTGATCGATCGTGATCGACGCCGGTGTGCCAGTGCGCTCGATCGCCCGGTCCAAGGCCGCGACAACGTCGCGGCCGCCGAACGAAAACCGCGGCTCAAGCAACGGAGTCTGACGACTGAACTGATCGACGATGGTGAGCACCCGAAAAGCCCTGCCGCCGAACAACTGGTCATGGACGAAATCCATGCTCCAACGCTCGTGCGTACGCCGCGCCTGAGGAACGGGGCCGCGATGCAGGCTCATGTGTTTGCGACGACGCACTCGCATGCGGATTTGCAGCCCTTCGAAGCGATACCAGCGATACACGCGCTTCCGGTTCACGTTCCAGCCCTCTCGTCGCAGCATGACGTGGATGGGCTGATAGCCGAAGCGCGGTCTGGCGTGCGCGATCTCGCGGATGCGAAGTCGCAGTGCCGACTGATCTCTCGCCTGGCTCTTGGCATACCACCCGCCATGGGAAAACTGCCCCAGCTCGATCGCCTTGCGTACGCTCACCGCGTAGCGCTCCCGAATCCACTCGGCCAGCGCGCGTCTGCGCGCTGGCCTCAGAGCTTTTTTCGGACGACTTCTCCCAGGATATGCTTGTCGAGCGTGAGCTCGGCGACCAGACGCTTGAGCCTCGCGTTCTCATCGCGCAGCTGACGCATCTCGCGGATCTCCGTCATGCCGAGCTTGCCGTACTTCCTCTTCCACAGGTAAAAGCTCGCCTCGCTCACGCCCAGCTGCCGGCACACGTCGACCACGGGCGTCCCGCCCTCAGCCTGGCGCAGCGCGTAGGTGATCTGCTCTTCCGTAAACCGCCTGCCCTTCATGCTCCTCGTCTCCTCTGGTGGGAAACCTCAGAGCCAGCTTGGTCCAACTCCAAACTGTCCGGAATTCGGGGACGACGCCAAATGCGGCCTTGACTCCCCGTCCCGCGGTACTGAAATGGGGGTCAGGTCAGTAGTGACCTGCGCCCCGAAAACGGGACCAGATGATAGGTTAGGGGCACGAGCCCGGCGAGGCGCCGGAGGAGGCCCACATGAAGCGGAAGCGCTTCACCGAAGAGCAGATCGTCGCGATCCTGAAGGAGGCGGCGGGCAGTGACAACGCCCGCTTGGTGGTGCTAGCACGGCATCACCGAGACCACGTTCTACCGCTGGAAGGCGAAGTACAGCGGGATCGGCGTGCCCGAGGTGAAACGGCTCAAGGCCCTCGAGGACGAGAACGCGCCTCAAGCGCCTCGTGGCCGAGCTCAGCCCTCGACAACGCGATGCTCAAAGACGTGGTGGGACGAAAGTGGTGACGCCGGCACAGCGACGGACCGCCGTCACCTATCTCAAGGCCACGTATCCCGTGAGCACCCGTCGCGCGTGCGAGCTCGTGCACCTGGCGCGCTCGCGCTGGTATCACCAGAGTACCCGGCCCAGTGATGACGCCTTGGCGGACGCGTTGCGCGAGAAGGCCGCCGAGCGACCCCGCTGGGGCTATCGCCGGCTGCACGTGCTCCTCGCCCGCGACGGCTGGCAGGTGAATCACAAGCGCGTGCGCCGTGTTTATCGCAGTACGGGGTTGCAGGTCAGACGACGGAAACGGAAACAGGTCGCGCTCGCGCGGGTGCCTCGTCCCGTCGCCATCCAGCCGAATCAGGTCTGGGCGATGGACTTCATCAGCGATCAGTGCGCGACCGGTCGCCGCTTTCGCGTGCTCAGCCTGATCGACACGTGCACGCGGGAGTGCCTCGCATTGGAAGTCGACACGTCACTGCCCGCCGCTCGCGTGGTGCGCGTCCTCGAGGACGTCACCAGCCTGCGCGGCACGCCACGCGCGATCACGGTGGACAACGGGCCCGAGTTCGTCGCCCGCGCGCTCGATGCGTGGGCGTATGCGCGTCAGGTGCAACTCGCCTTCATCCGCCCCGGGAAGCCCGTCGAGAACGCGTACGTCGAGCTTTCACGACAAGATCCGCGCCGAATGCCTGGACCAGCACTGGTTCACGGATCTGCATGATGCCCGAGGCATAATCTCCGCGTGGCAGGACGACTACAACACGGTCCGTCCGCATAGCTCCCTGCAGCAATTGACCCCACACGAATACGCGCGCACCTTCACCCATTCACCCCAGTCCCCGGCCTACACTTCGTAGTGGTCCCGTGAAGGGGCGCAGGTCACCGCCCATTGTCAGCTCCAACCTCATGTTAGGCCGCACCGTCAGGTGATCTATCCGTGGGCGCTTCCACTCCTGGCGAATACACCTGCGCCGCCACCCGCAGATTGGCCGCGGGATCGGTCGGAAGTTCCGTCAGTGGTACATCGAGAAAGCTGTCGAGGATCGCGATTGTCGACTGCAGAACTGCGACGAGCTCCGGATTCCTCAGCCGCGCATCTAGCAGTCGTGACTCCCGCACCCCTTGGCAGTACTCCAAGAGTGCCGTCAGGGCACGCCTGATGGTCTCCTTGGAATAGGGGAGTTCATCAGTTGAACGAAACATGCACCGGGCGTGAGGTCTCGACTCATCCGCCAAAAGGCTGCTGTACGCCTCTCTTATGCGCTCCACCGCTTGTAGGTGCTCGGGGTTGTCGAGATCGACAGCGCCGAGGAGGTCCGCTTCTTTCACCGGCGGACTGGGCGCGAAGTTCATCCGAGCCTCTAGCGCCATGGCGACGCGTGTCGCGCTAACGCTTTGCGCTACCCTCACGCCAGCCACAGCAAATGGCACAAGGGCCCATTTCCAGCCGGTGAAGTACCAGACAGCAGCGCCTATCGCGCACCAGAGCCACGTAGCATTGGCATGCGTTTGCGCGCTCGCGCGAAACTGCTCCGCTGTATTGCCATCCTTGATGGCGGCTTCGACCAAGCGCATCGGCAAGTAGTTGCTAGTCCGGTGAAGCGGTGTCCTACGGCGGCCTAACGTTCGAGCTCAACTGCAGCGGAAGGCAATAAAATGCGCGCAGCGCATACGCTAATGATCCGCTGTCTGTTGCAGCGAGTGTTACACCGCCGCGCGAAAAAGTCGACCGCTAGAGTGGCTATTCGCGACACGCGAAAGTCGCTAGCTCGTCACAGCATCGCCGTCGCCGTTGACGGGCCGGAGAAACATGGTGGCCTCAAGGGGCAAGAAGACATCGGCCACTTGGCGGAGTTGAGGGCTCAGCCCGTGTTGGAACGACGCAATCACTACCTGCTTGCCGCTTCGTTGGACCTCCGCTACCAAGGGTACAAAATCCTCGTCGCCGGTAACGAGAAGTAAGACATCGAAGTTGTCTTGATACGTGTTGCTTAGCACGTCGGTACAGATCTCGATGTCGAGGCGCTTGGACGACTCACCGCCACTTGGACGCTGATAGATCCGAGGAGTCAGCTTCATTCGCTGATTTCCGATTGTCTGACTTCCAAGGTCGCATTCGCGAAGTGCTTCCAATGACGCCTGTCGCTGTACATCGTCGTTCCCAACGAGGGAGAAGTAGTACGAAGCTCTGATGACGTCGAATGGGATGATGAACTCCTGAAACGGATTCGCAACCCAGATGTAGTTTCTTGGGCTATGTACCTTGTGTCCATGCTCGACGTGGCTGCGGGCGGCAAGCACTCTCTCGTAGCCGCGCACCAAATTCTCGCCGTCGACGAAGACCATCATTCGCTTTCGTGTCACGATCACGCTCGTTCGACGCATCTGTCGGTCAACGGTGAGGAGCCATAGAACGTCAGAAATGCGCAGGCGCGTAGCACAACAGGATGGCGGGCGGTGTAACGTCAAGTTGTGCTGCGGCCGATCCAAATAGAGCGAGCGCAGCGAGCAGTCACTCGCTCGGCCGTCTGCTCCAACTAGAGTTAGCTGTCACGCGTGCAGCTGCCGGTCGACGAACTGCCGCGGCGTCAGGACGTCGATCGACTGCCATCCGGAGACGCGCAACAGGTGCTTGTCCCCCGAAACGACGACCGTGGCACCGCCCGCGAGCGCGGCCGCCAGAAACTTGTCGTCGTCCGGGTCTTCGCACACACGAGACGCGAGCGCGAGCGCGTTCACCACGGTGGCATGCACCGCGACCATGGCGAGCAGCGCGTCCAAGGCGCGAACGAGCGGTTCCCGGCCAGCAGCCAGTGCTTGGCCAACTCGGCGATATTCGTCCAGAATCTCCGGCGAGGCCACGAGCCGAAACTGGCCGTCGGACCACGCCGTGAGGATGCGAGCGGGCGTGCCCCCGAAGATCAGACCGGAGACGAGCACGTTCGTATCTATGACGACCTTCACTTCTTCCGTCGCACTCGCTTGACCGCGGCGGCCACGTCGCCCGGCTTGACGCCGGCCTGCCGCGCGGCACGGCGAGCCTGGGCCGACAAGGCGGCGAACTCGTGAAGGGCTGGAGGCTCCAGCACCTTGAAGATCACGACGTCTCGGTCGGCTACGACGACGAACTGCGCGCCGGCCTTAAGGCCGAGGCGCTGGCGAATCTCTTCGGGGATGACCACCTGTCCCTTGGAGGACAGCGTGGTCGTGGCAGTCTCAGTCATCGGCGGTGTCCGGGTGTCTTACCAGTAAGTCTGGTGGGCGCCCCTGTTGGCGTCAAGCGCCGCCGGAACGTACGCCTAACGAAGCTGTAGGAAAAGTCCCGCAGCGCCCGCCATGTGGAAACGGAACTTGGGGTCGCGCCTCGGGTTTGGGCTGATAGCGAATCTGTGCGTCGCCCTTCTCTGCGTCGAGATCCCATGGCCCGCTACAAGGTGATCGACACCAACCCCCGGCTGCTCCCGGTGAACCTGGCCGCGCAGCTCCTCCCCGGCACCTTCGAGCACGCGGTCGATCCCTTGCTCGATCACGCGATCGACCTGTCCCGTTTCGACGTCCGGTTTCGGAACGACGTCACCGGTGCGCCGGCCTACCCCCCAGCGGTGTTGCTCAAGGTGGTGCTGTGTGCCTACGCGCGCGGCATCGTCAGCAGCCGGGCGATCGCGCGACTGTGCGAGGACCACGTGACGTTCATCGCACTCTGCGGGACGCGCACCCCGCACTTCACCACGATCGCCGCGTTCGTGAGCGGCCCTCGGCGGACATCGCCCACGTCTTCGCGGCCGTCCTCGCGGTGTGCGACCAACAGGGGCTGATCGGCCGCGAGATGTTCGCGATCGACGGCGTGAAGCTGCCGAGCAATGCGTCGAAGCGGCGCAGCGGAAGCGCGCCGACTTCGAACGGCAGGCGGAGAAGCTGGAGGCCGCGGCGGCCGCATGCTCGCGCGCCATCCAGGCGACGGACGCGACCGACGACGGACCGCCCACTCCGCCCGACGGGCCGCCGACGTCGCGGCGGACGCGGGACGCCGAGCGCCTCGCGCGCCTCGAGCGCGACGCGGCGCAGCTGCGGGCGTGGCTCGCGGCGCACCCCGACGACCGGCGCAGTGCCAAAGGCGCGGTGCGCCTGAGCAACCGCACGGATCCCGACAGCGCAAAGATGGCCACGGGCAAGGGCGTGGTGCAGGGCTACACCGCCGTCGCGGCGGTCGACGCGAAGGCCCAGATCATCGTCGACGCGCAGGCGCATGGCACCGGGACGGAGCAGGAGCTGCTGCTGCCGGTCGTCGCGGCCCTCGTGCCGCAGTGCACGGCGACGACGCTGATCACCGCGGACGCCGGCTACCACAGTGAAGCGAACCTGCGCGCTGGCGATCCAGGACCGTCCCGCGCTGATCGCCGACAACGGCATGCGGGCGCGGGATGAACGCTTCGCCACGCAGGCACGCCATCAACAGGGCCCCGATCCCTTGCACGACAAGTCGCGCGTCCCGACGAGCCTGCCGCGGTATCTGCCCAGCGACTTCACCTTCGCTCCCCTCGCGCGCACCTGTGTCTGCCCCGCGGGCAAGTCGCTCTATCGGAAGGGGAAGGATCTCGTGATCAAGGGCTACCGCGGCGCGCAATTCCGCGGCGCGAAGCGGGACTGCGTGCCGTGTGCACATCGCACACGCTGCCTGCGCACGCCCGATCGGACCGAGACGCGGCAGGTGATGTTCTTCGACGGGCCCGCACCCGGTCGGCCTGAGAGCTACACCCGGCAGATGCAACGGCGCGTGGACACCCCGGAGGGCCGCGCCCAGTACGGGCGGCGCTTCGCCACGGTGGAGCCGGTCTTCGCAAACCTCCGGCACAACAAGGGGCTCGCACGCTTCACGCTGCGCGGCCGCGAGAAGGTGGATGGGCAATGGAAGCTCTTCTGCCTGGTCCACAACATCGAAAGCTGGCCCACGCCGGATACGCCGCCTAACGGGGCGGAGGCGCGCCCCTTGGCGCCCCACGAGGACCGTGAGGCACCGGCGAACGCATCACGGGCCGCCCGACCCACCTGCCCGTCGTGGTATCGCGTATCGCGCGCCCATCGGCCTTCGAAGTGGGCTTATCCTACACC